>NZ_JALSLB010000026.1 GCF_026988555.1 Thermococcus sp.
CAGTGGAGGAGATGCGCCAGTGTCGGTTCTTTTTGTGGAGGGCAAGACCGATGCGAAGTTCTTCAAGGGCGTGTTTAAAAAGCTCTTCGAGTTCAAGGAGAGCCGGAACGCCCCCAGGAAGCTGAAGTTCATCGAACGCGTCTTTGAGAGGGATAACTTCGACCTCATGAGGAGGGGAGACGTTTACCTGGCAATAATACCCAGTGAAGGCAACTCCGGGGTTATACGGAACCTAGGAAACTTCCTCAGGGCAATGGAGACCTTCAATTTCCAGGTGCATAGAATAGGAACTGCAGTGGACGTCGATGAGGATAGAGAGGCGGCACTAGCGTCGATACTGGGAAAACTGTCAGAGTTCAGAACCGTGAAGGGCGGCAGGGGCTACCGTACCAGCGGAACCGAAGTGGTTCCACTCGTGATAGGATTGCCCTTTGAGGATAAGCTGGTTGAGTGGAAAAAACCCACCGTCGAAGACCTGATGCTGCACCTGATAGAGAGGGAGGGGCTTCTGGACAGGATAAAACCCGCCCTTGAGGCGCTCTACAGGAGCATGGGAAAGAAATTGAAGCCCAAGGAGACGATGTACCTGGCGCTGGCAGTTTATGGACACTGGGGAAACCTGGAGGGCTTCTACGAGCTCTTCGTCATGCGCTCCCGCTTCAGGAACCTTAAAGCGGTCCTTAGGGAGGCAGGGCTCATGGAGGGGCTGAGCTTCCTGGCATTTCAGGAGCGTTGAGTTTTTATTCACCTCAACACCCCCTCCAGATGGTGGTGAAGATGAAACTCGTATCATTCGACGTCTGGAACACCCTCCTTGACATCGACGTCATGCTCGACTCCTTAGCCGTTGAGCTCTCGAAGCTGATGGGGGCGTGCATACTCGACGTAGCCGACGGAATGGTGCTGACGCGTGAAAGGATAAAACGAATGAGGGCCCGGACAGTGGGTGATCCCTCGAGGGCACTTGAAGATAGCCAGGAGATGCTCGCCGAGCTTTTGGGCACGGACGTTGAGCTCGTCAAGAGGGCCGCCGCCAGGGCAGTTCTGAAGGTCGATGAGGGGATAGTCCTCCCCGGGGCAAAGGAAGCCCTTGAAGGCGTTAAGAGAAAGGGCCTGAAGGCCACAGTGACCGGCAACGTGATGTTCTGGCCCGGCTCCTACACGCGCCTTTTGCTCGAAAGGTTTGGGCTTATGGACTACATTGACAAAACCTTCTTCGCCGACGAGGTTCTGGCTTACAAGCCGATGCCGGAAACCTTCAGAAAACCGCTCGAAACCTTCGGTATAGAACCTGAAGAGGCAATTCACATCGGCGACACCTACGCGGAGGACTTTGAGGGGGCGCTGAGAGCAGGCCTCTGGGCGGTCTGGATAAATCCCGAGACAGATGGGGCCAGGAGAATCCACGAGAGGGGCTTTGAGGTTCCGGCCGTTGAGGGGATTTTAGAGGTGCTGGAAAGGATAGAAAAGAGGGCTAGCGAAGGAGCTTGACGCTCATTTCTTCCCCTTGGGCTTCAGCCACGCCCCTAAACCCGTCTGCCTGGTCTTCTGGTACCTCAGATCCTCCCCCCGGTAGTTGAAGGCCTCAAGAATCCTCAGAACCGCCGGCAGAACCTGGTTCTCGATGTAGTAGTCCGGATCGTACCTGTGCCTTTTCGGGTCGTACTCGCTGACCAAGATGGCGCGGTCGCTTATCTTCCCCGAGCCCTTCAGGACCACGTAACTTATTATCGTGCCCGGCTTCACCTTGATTCCCCGCGCCTGGAGCCGCTTCGCTATCGCCACGTGCGGGCCTGTGGCTTTGTAGTCCTTCAGCTCTCTGGTTATCTGCTCGTGGATGACGAGCCTTTCTAGGGGGACGCGATATTTCGTCAGGTCTTCCGTAACGGCCTTAACTATCTCCACAGCCTCCTTCACATTACCGTCCCGGAGGAGGGCCTCCAGAACCCTCGCTTGGGTCTCTTTGGCTATCTCACTCCAGTCGCGCCGGACGATCTCAAGCCCGCGCGTGGTTATCTTGCCCTCCTCGTCTATGACCGCGTATTTCTTCTTCGTCACGAAGAACCCCCTGACGTAGAAGCCCTCGTATTCGAGTTCGAGGAGGCCGGGAAGCTTAGCGTTGATGTATTTAAGAAACTCTCTGGCTTTCTTTTTGACTGTCTCAGCGTCCGCCCCGGGTATAGTCGCGAAGAAGCCGTCTGTGTCCGCGTAGAGCACTTTAAAGCCGAACTTCTCCCCTATCTCCCGAATGGTGGTCTCGATGTACTGCCGTCCCCATGCCGTAACACTCTCGGCGCATTCCCTGCAGTACCAACGGGCCTTAGCGTAGCCGTAGTAGCCGTAATAAGAATTGGCCAGGATCTTGATGGCGTGTTGCCTGTAATCAAGGAGCTTCTTCTCCAGTGGGTCTATGCTGGCCTTCATTTTGCGCTTAATCTTCTGCCTCTCCTCCAAAAGGTCGCCGAGAAGGCTCGGGATGAATCCCGGGACGTCTTTACAAAAGCGGTGACCGACCTGCGGGGCAGTGTCGTACCCCCTACAGCCCTCGCGGTTTAGCGTGTCCGGAGAGACGTTGTGGGTGATTATGATCGAGGGGTAGAGAGCCCTAAAATCTAGATAGACAATGTTTGTCCAAAGACCTTTCTCAGGCTCTTTAACGTATCCCCCCGCGTAGCCCCCCCTTCTCCGGGCGAGTTCTCTGCCGTCTGGTTTGTTGGGGGCCAGTTCGTTCCTCCGGTATGCGGCCCGAAGGAGAAACCACTCAACGAGGTTGCCGGTGCTTGAGCGAGAGACGTCCCACAGGCTTTGACCAACCAACCTCGAAAGCTGGGCTTCCATTGGAAGGAACTCCCTGCCGAGTTCAAAGGTCGCCCTGGCATCCTCCATAGAATACTTGGCGACGCGCTCAAGCCCTTCCCCACTTTCCCACGCCGCCGCGATTTCCTCGGCGTAGACCTTTTCCTTGGGCTTTCCGAATATAGCCTCGTAAACCGCCTCAAGGGTGTATGTTGGCAGATTGACGGTGTGCCTTATCACCGGGTAGAGATCGAAGTGAATTCTTCCCTTCACCTCGACGGCAAACCTGTCCCCCATGCGCTGGATTTTGGGCTCGCTCCCGTCCCTCCCGAGGACGAACTTTATCCCGAGCTTCTCGCACCGCTTCTTGAGATAGGCAAAGTCAAAATTGTCGCCGTTGTAGGTTATGAGAACATCGGAATCCTTATCCTTCACGACCTTGAGGAAGCGCTTAATCATCTCCTTCTCGGTGGAGACGACGTCAACGTAGGGCAGGTCTATCTTCTTCCACGTTATGACCCTCGCCTCGTTCTCGTCGGCGTAGCTTATCATGAGGATCGGCCCCTCTGCGAACTCCTCACCCTCGTGGTAGAGCGTCTCGATGTCGAAGGACATCATCTTGAGCTCCTCGTCGCCCTCCATCGGGATCAGTCCCTTGTCTATGAGGTAGCGCTTGGCAAAGGGCACATCGTACTCGTAGATTTCCACAACCGCGGGGTGCTCCCGTATTCTGTCCCTTATCGCTGGAACGTCCTGTGGATGAGTGAAGTAGAGCTTCCAGACCTCTATCGGTCTGCCGAGGAACTTCTTCTCCAACTTCTCAGCGCGCTTGACTCTCACTGCAACCCCATGCCTCTCGGCCGTTACCTTCTTAACGTCCTCTATGGCAGAATCGTCCCTCAGAAGGGCGTAGATGTAAGGTTCGAAATCCCGGTCGTAGTCTATACTGAACTCACCGTTCTCCTTCTTGAATATCCTTATAACGGGCTTTCCATCCTCGGTGAAGTAGTCCGTATCGAGGATCATGAGGAACACCTGATGAACTCTCGACTTAAGGACTAATAAACCTCACCTAGACAACACCACCACCTTTTTAAACTCCCCTTCAAAGCCCCAGCCATGGAGCTGTTTTACCGCGTGAGCTTTCAGGAAGTGGTGGCAGACGCTTTAAGCTTAGTTGAGGAGCGCGAGCTCTCATCGAAGCACGCCCTTGAGAAGGTCTTTAAGCGGGTAGCCGGGAAAGACCGTGGGAAGGCACGCGGACTGGCTCATGCCTACGTCTTCGAGATAGAGAAGTGGAGAAAAAAGATAGACTTCATAATAAACTCCGTCCTCAAAGGCTCAAGCTTAGAAGACCTCGACCCCTATCTCGCTAATCTCCTCCGCATAGGTACCTTCGAAATCCACTTCCGAAAGGTTCCGCCCGCTATAGCCACAGACTCTATAATCCGCGTCGTTAAGGAGCGCTTTGATTTCTCAAGGGCGAAGTTCGTTAACGCGCTGATGCACTCGATAGAGAAGTTCGACGTTGAGAGGGCACTTAAGAAACTCAAGGAGCGTGACAGAATCGAGTGGCTCTCAGTCCGCTTCTCGCACCCCCGGTGGTACGTCGAGTACGCGGTGGAGCTTTTGGGCTACGATGAGGCAGTTAGGTTGCTCCTGAGCAACAACAGGCCGCAGTGCTATTACGTCAGGGCAAACACCTTCAAGACCGACGTGGACTCCCTGAGGGACTACCTTGAGGAGAACGGCGTGAGGACGGCCTTAACTCCCGTTCCGGACGTGCTGAAGGTCCTCGAATACAGGACTCCGGTAACGAGGCTCGACTGGTATAAGGAAGGGAAGTTCGTTATCCAGGATTTGGCTTCTGCCTACGTCGCCCACGTTTTGGCCCCTGAACCCGGTGAGAAGGTCCTCGATTTAGCGGCCGCACCGGGGAGCAAGACCTTCCACGTCGCTGCTCTAATGGAGAACAAAGGAGAGATAATCGCCGTTGACTACTCCTACGACAGGCTCATGCGCATGAGGGAGAAGATGAAACTCCTCGAAATCAAAAACGTCAGGCTGGCTCATGCGGACGGCCAGAGCTTTAGGGATAAGAGCAAGTTCGACAAAATCATCCTCGATGCGCCGTGCTCAAGCTCCGGAACCTATCGGCAGTTCCCCGAGGTGAAGTGGCGCTTCAACGAGGAGAAAATCAAGCGCATCATAAACGTCCAGCGAAACATGCTGAGGAACGCCTACGAGAACCTCAGAGAAGGCGGTGAGATGACCTACTCCACGTGCTCGGTCAGGATCGACGAGGACGAGGAGAACGTTCTGTTTGCCGTTGAGAGGGTCGGGCTTGAGCTGATGGACTATCCTTTCGGCTGGGGCGATAGGGGCTTCCTTGAAATCGGCGATAGGGTCTTTAGAGCGTGGACGCACAGGCACGACTGCAACAGCTTCTTCATAGCGAAGATGGGGAAGGGGTAAAACTGCTCTCCCCAACATCAACACATGGAAAGCGTGGTTTCGCGGTTAAATGAGGTGTTTGCACTAGACAACTTTATTTAGGACACATCGCCTTCCCAAAAAAGAGGAAAAAGAAATTAAAAGGATTTAGAGGGAACTCCGTGAGTGTTTAGTTTCTTATAACCCTATTGTTTACGAAAACTCTTTATAATCTAAATTCTGAGTATATAGCGAGAAACTTTGGGGAGACAATGCGAAATTTTCATTATTTTTTAAAACCTAAAAACAACAAAGGGGATGATAAAAATGAACGAGGCCATTAAAGGAGTGGTGTACTCTGGAATACTTTCAGCGCTGTTATCCGTGTATTTCATCAGGATCTTAAAAGCTTCAAAGATACACGTCCTTGGCATCTCGGTGGTTGCCTTTGCTGTGTTTTTGGCACTCTGGCTTGCAAGGAAGAAGAGCAACGAGAGAACTAGGAGGGCACTCGTTCTAGTTGGTCTTATAGCAATCCTCTCCCTGATCATAGCACCTCTTAGCGTTCCCCTCGCCGTTAACACGTTCGTAACGTTTACAGTGGGAGCTCTCGCTCTGATTTACCGCGAGGAACTCCTTCCGAGCATGTCAGCCTTCATGTACGCCTGGCTCGGTGCAATAGTTGGATTCGTCATAGCAGTGATTGTATTCCCCCATACTCACATGGGGGACGTTGCTAGGGCTTTGGGACTGATAGGGCTAATTTTGGTTTTTGCTACCCTCTTCCTCATGATAGGGCGGAAAGTTCACTACAGGCCCTTCAACAGGTATCCCGTTTGACTTTTTTCTTTCTAAACCAGCGGCTTCCTCTTCACAGGGCCGTGTGGATACTCTTCTTCAAAAATCTCTGCAGTAAATTTGTAGACCTTCGTGTCCTCATCGAGCCAGCAGTCGGGAGGCAATCCGGCCTTCCAGCAGGTCTGGGCCAGAAACTCCTCCTCGTCCCAGCCCCACTCTATCGGAACCTGTGGGAGCAGTAAACCGGAGTAAATGCCCTTTTCGATTATCAACCCGTCCCTGCCAACCTTAATCTTCTTCGGCCTTTCCTCCGGCGGCCCCTCAATTGACTCAGGGGGCGTCAGAACGCTGACCTCCACCGTTAAGTCGTCCAGTTCGCTCTCCCTCACCGGTGGGAAGCGCGGGTCGTCAACGGCGGCGTATATGGCGGCTTTAATAGTTGCTTCCACCAGTGGGTAAATCGGCAGGGGAAAACCTATGCATCCCCTAAGGGCCATCTGGGGCGGTGCATGGCGCTTGTTGAGAGTCACGAAGACGCCCATCTTCTCCCATAACTCTGGAGGAGTATCTCCTGGCGGTTTTATCGTCCTGCCGCTTCTAACGTACTCCTCTACAGCCCTCCTCGCGAGCCTAACGAGGAACTCCCCCCACTCATCCCTGATCACGTTCATCGGCTCACCCCTACTACAATTCACCTCAAAGGTTATCTATCTTTCCCGCAAAGCTTAAAAAATTGCCGAAAAAAGTTAAGTCGGGTGTCGAAAGTGGTGATAGTTGAGTTCGTTATAGTCCCTCTGGGAGAGGAGAGCCTCAGTGGATACGTGGCGGAGGTAGTAAAGCTTTTAGAGAGGAAGGGTGTTAAATACCAACTGACTCCCATGTCAACCGTGATGGAAGTCCCAACCGTGGAGGAAGCGTTTGATGTGATCCGAGAAGCCCACGAGGTAATGTTCCGGTTGGGTGCTAGGCGGGTCTCAACAACCGTCCGGATAGATGATAGACGGGACAGGGAGAGGCACATGGAGGACAAGGTGAAGTCCGTACTCGAAAAGCTCTCCGGAGAGGGAGGAGGATGAGTGGGGTATGAAAACGCTCGTGCTTGCCATAGACCGAGACGATGACTTTGGGAAGAAGGCGGGCGTTAAAGGGCCGGTGATAGGCAGGGATGCATGTGTAGATGCCGCCCTAAAGCTGAGTCTGGCCGATCCCGAGGACAGCGACGCCAACGTCGTTTACGCAGCCGTTAAGCTCGCCGATGAGCTGAGGGAGAAGGGGGATTTCGATGAGGTTGAGGTGGCACTCATAACCGGTCACCCCAAGGTAGGTGTCAAGAGCGACGTTGAACTGTCGAAGCAGTTGGATAAGGTTCTAACGGAGTTCTCAGCCGACGGAGTTATCCCCGTCACAGATGGCGCCGAAGACGAACAAATATTCCCGATAATCACGTCCAAAATCCCGATAATCAGCTCGCACCGCGTGGTCGTCAAGCAGAGTGAGAGCATCGAGACAACCTACTACATACTCTACCGCTATCTGAAGGAGATACTGAGCGATCCAGAGGTGGCCAAGGTAGTCCTGGGAATACCGGGCATGGTGCTTCTCCTGTATGGCATAGCCCGTCTGGTGGGAGTGTGGTATCCGAACAGTGTGAAACTGGTCTCGGCGGCTGTTACGGGGGCGATTCTACTTCTAGTTGGGGGGTACTTCTTCGTCAAGGGATTCCGGTTTAACGTCCGGGAGGTCCTGTCAAAGCAGTTTATATTCGTGGTCTCGGTTGTGGCCGGGCTCCTTATAATAACCGGCGGCGCAATAAACGCTTATTTCAGCCTGGAAACTTACGCAGAGGGGATCCTTGGCAGGCTACCCGGAACACCCCTGTTACAGGTTCTGATATACATAAACGCCCTGGGAGCCTCGCTCGTGGTCGGAATCTCCGTCGTGATCACGGGGCGCATTATACAGGCGTACCTGAAGAAGGATGCTCACATCTGGTACTACGTCTCCGCGCTTCTCACGATGCCGGCACTGTGGGTAACTATAGACCTAACGACGAGGTACGCGATGGCAATACTCACTTTCTCGGATATAAACGTGTTCACAAAGGTTATAATAGCCGTTGTGGATATTGGGTTCAGCGTTTTGGTTGGGATGTACCTGAGAGGAAAAGTTAGGGGATGGGAGAAAGTTGAAGCTGGAACAGGCACTTAACGAGTACCGGAGGATGAAGGAGGAAGAAGAACGCAGGATTCAAAAATTGAAGGAAAAACACAACAAACGGATAAAGAAAAAGATAAAAGAGATACTCAAAAGGATCGATAAACTGGAGAAGAAGCGGCTTCCCAAGGACGTTGATGAGCAGGTCGCGAGACTGGTGGAGAACGACCGGCGGAACTACGTCAGGGCCTTGAGACATGCCCTTGAAAGCGTTGGAGACATAGACGACCTTGGAAAACGTCTGCCCGACCTGGCAAAGCTCCACGTCGGGCACGGCAAATATCTCCTCATAGTGTTCGAAAAGGACATATACACCATAAACAGGCTCTTAAAGGAGCTCAGCGAGGATTACGCAGAGTACTATGGGGAGGTCATGGCGGGAGGCCTTGGGGATGTTGAACCGGAACTGCTTCTGGAGGAGGAGAGGGGGATACAGGAGCTCCTTGAGGAAGCCAGGAGGGATAGGGACCAGCTGAGGGAAGTTGTAGAGAGGAAAAGAAACGAACTGCGGAACTTCTATCGTGAGAAGGGACTTGACAAATTGGAAGAGGAAATAGCGTCCCTCAATGCGGACGCAAGACGGATAGAGCTGGAAGTGCGGTCAAAAGCGTCCAAACTTCATAAACCCCTAAAACGGATGCGCTTGGGTGGGTTCGCAGACGAGTTCCTGAAGAACAGCGGAACGGCCATCGAAAACCCGGACGAATTCATCAGCCTGATAAAGAAAATCCTGAACGATCTGGATGACAAGCACAGGAAAACCGCAAACTGGCTGCTCAAACATCTACCCGAGAAAGCGGAGGCCATAAAAGAGAGACGTAGGAAACTTGAAACGCTCCAGGAAAGAAAGGACCGGATTCTCGAAGAGGGGGCCACCAGAGAAAAGGAGATCTGGGAACTCGAGAGGAAGATAGAGGAGAAAGAGGCTGAGATCAGAAAGCTCAGACACCAGCTGGAGCACCTAGAGACCCAGCTCGAAGGGGTGCTGGCCAGACTGGAGGTAGTACTGGGAGAGAAAATCGAACGGTAGGCTTATAAATTAGGCTTCCCTAATTGAATTAGGTGGTGGAGATGTTCAGGGTTGACCGCCTTCGCTTCGGAACAGCTGGGATACCAATCTCAACGCCAAAACGCTCAACCGTTGACGGAATAGCCCGTGTGAGGGACCTAGGGCTTGATGCGATGGAGATGGAGTTCGTCAGGGGAGTAAACCTCAAGTCAGAGCTCGCCAAGAAGATAAATTACGTAGCGAAGAAGCACGATGTTCTGCTCACCGCCCACGCGCCCTACTACATAAACCTCAACGCGGCGGAAAAGGCCAAGATCGAGGCGAGCAAGAACAGGATAATCCAGAGCGCCGAAAGGCTCCACGACGCCGGTGGCTGGAGCGTCGTCTTCCACGCCGGGTACTACCTCAAGCAACCCCCCGGAATTGTTTACCAGAGGATACTTGAGGCCCTTCGGGACATCGAAAAGAAACTCATGGACAGAGGGGTGAAGGTCTGGTTGAGGCCGGAGCTCACTGGAAAACCCACCCAGTTCGGAGACCTAGAGGAGATAGTGAAGCTCAGCGAGGAGCTTGAGATGGTTCTGCCGACGATAGACTTCGCACATGCCCACGCAAGGAACAGGGGCAAATGCAACTCCATTGAGGAGTGGCGCGAGATGCTCTCCCTTATGGAGGATCGGCTCGGAAGGGAGGCCCTGGATAGCATGCACATCCACATGTCCGGCATAGAGTACACCGAGAAGGGCGAGAGGAGGCACCTCCCCCTCAGGGAGAGCGACATGGAGTGGGAGAACCTTTTAAAAGTCCTAAAGGAGTTCGGGGTCAAGGGCGTCGTCATAAGCGAGAGCCCCAACATCGAGGAGGACGCCCTCCTGATGAAGAGGAAGTATGAGAAGACAAAGGCCTAATAGGCCTCAGCTAGACTCGGCTGGCTGTACCATCGGTGCTCCTCGACCTCGATGTGCAAATCGAGTGGTTCGAGGGGCCTGACCTCATAGCCTTTTCTCTTACCCCACTTTTCTATCTGCCTGAGGACGACCCTCACACCGAAGCGCGCGAGGGGGTAAAAGGGTATGAGGAAGGGATTACCTCTGAGGATGTGCGGCAGGCCCCTTATGACTTCCTTCGCCAGGTGTTTCCAGGCGTAGTAGAGGTGTAGGAACTGTCCGTAGGTTATCATGTCCTCGATGCGGTAGAATTCCTCGCCCCTCAGAAGGCCCATGGGCACGAATGCAAGGGGAGTCACGGTGAAGTGCGCCCTGTTGCCGAGCTTCTCCTCGAGTTCCCTCTCCATCGTGACAATCAGCCGGGCCGTTTCTATCTCGTATTCGTCGGTATCTCCCGGGAGACCAAGTATCGTCGTGTAAGCCGGGAACCAGTAGTTCCTGTTGAAGACGTAGGTTCCGTTGAGGAGAACCCAGGGCCACTCCTCGGGGGAGAACGGCTTCATCTTGTTGTTCATATACTTTCCAATGAGTTCCGGGGCGGCGGTTTCGAAGCCGGCCTGTATGCCTATCCAGTGGTTTGGACCGGCGTCAACCATCTCCGAGATTGCTTCTACCATGCCCGGAGCAGCTAAAGCCGCCGCAACGGTCCCGTGTGTTGGATTGACGTTCCTCGTGTACTTCCTCGCGGTCGCAAACAGCTCAACCACAGCATCCGCGTTGGGGTAGAAGTTCTTCCTGTCCTCTACCTTGTAAAGAAAGATGTCCTCGCTGTGGAGCCATGCGTGGTCTATCCCTGCACTGACGTTGAGCGCTATTTCCTCCCCGATTTTCTGCAGCGGGATAAAGCGTGCGACCCTCAGATTTGGTTCGCAGAAGCGACAACCACGCCCACAGCCCCGCATGACCTCCACCAGCCCCTTGTAGGAGGGGGCGACGATGGTTGGAATCTGCTCAACCCTCGGCCAAGTCTTTACCACTATCGTCTCGTCGGCGCTCCCACTCTCTATTTCCCTAAAGAGCTTTCCAGCGATGTGGTCACCTTCCCCAATAATTACGTGGTCTATATTGAGCCTCTCGCACTCCTCCCTCCTAAAGTCGAGCTGCCAAGCCCCAGGACCCCCCACGACGAGTTTGAACTTCAAGCCCTTCCTTTCCCTCACGCGGTTAATCCTCTCGACGAGCCCCCTGAACTTGACGCTCGTGTAGTTCCTCCACTGGCCGCCGTTGGTGAACATCATGCTCACCGGGCCAAGACCGAGGGGGTCCATCTCGTAGAGGGAAACCACCGTGGTGTCCTCACCTATGAAGCGCTCAACCTTCCTCGGGTGGGCGACTATCACTTCATCCCTCAGGAAGCCGTCCCTCAGCAGGGCTGCCTCTATTTTCCTCAGCCCGTAAGGAGCCTGCGTTAAAACGCCGTCCTCGTCCGGGAGCTGGGTGTCCATGAGCCTGAAAACCCATCGGGGAAGTTTGTCATAGGGTGCACAGCCAAGGAAGTCCAGCAGGGGGACGTCGTGGTACGTGCTCGTCAGGGTCTCGTCCGTCGTCAGGACCACCCTCGCCATCTCAATCACCATAGACATGAAGTAAAAATTGCATATTTAAGAATTTCTCATCTGCAGGCTATACACAGTTGCATCATGAATTCTTTTCGTTTTAACCTTTAACTAATGTAATAAGAAGCATGAACTAACGATGAGGAACTTTGAGAGCACCTCGGAGAAGGGATGTATCCAACGTAAGCTGTTTCCCGCGTTAGTCCGCTAAACAGGGGCCGGATCCGTGTTCGCCTTCAATTTCAACGACCCAACAACAACTGTATCCTCCACCCTGCCGGCCTTCCCCATAAAATCTTATTAAGCACCCGCAACACCGATTTACACATAGGTTATCCCCTATTATGGAGCCCTCATGACACCACAGGAGCAACACCTTTGCTCAATCAAGGCTTATAAACCATCACAACCGAGTTGTGAGCATGGGGTTAAAGCCTTTCAAGGTACTCCTCCTGATGCCACTGGTGTTCCTGCTGATTTTCTTCTACATCCCGTTAGTCAGCATAGTAAAAACCGGTCTGTGGGATGGGGAGCCAACCCTGCGGTATCTCGGTGAGGTTCTCTCCAACGGGTACCACAGGCACGTCATAGCCTTCACCGTGGAGCAGGCAATCGCCTCCACCCTCCTGACACTTGCCCTCGGCCTCCCCGGAGCGTACATCTTCGCAAAGTATGATTTTCCAGGAAAACGCACAATAAAAGCTTTCCTGACCGTTCCGTTCGTGATGCCCAGCGTAATGGTGGCCCTGGGCTACATCCTTCTCTTTGGAAAGAACGGCTTCGTAACCGAACTTTTGGGCCGTGATCTTGGTATCCTGTACTCGTGGAAGGCCATACTCCTAGCCCACGCGTTCTACAACTTCCCCATAGTTATCAGGATGGTTTCCTCCCTCTGGCAACGCATCAACCCCCACTACGAGGAGGCGGCCATGGCGCTTGGGGCAAGGGGATGGAGGCTGTTCTGGAGGGTGACCCTGCCGATGATCTCCCCCGCGATCTTTGCCTCGGCCATGCTCACTTTCGTGTTCTGCTTCTTGAGCTTTTCAATTCCCCTGATAATCGGCGGCTACCAGTACGCTACGATGGAGGTGGATATATTCACGCAGGTGATGACCCTCCTCGACTTCAAGACGGGGGCGGCCCTGGCACTTATTCAGATAACACTGAGCGCGGTTTTTATGTACCTCTACCTGAGGAGTCTGGAGGCGTATTCCAAACGGGAGGAGCAAAGGATATTCCAGAAACCCGCTGGTTTTAGATGGAAAGACCTTCTGAGCATCAAAGGGCTCTTGATGGCTGCGTATTCCCTCATCGTGTTCCTCTTTATAGTTGCGCCTCTCCTGGCAGTCCTCTACGACTCGCTCCGGTTCCAGGGGAGCTGGTCTCTGGAGTGGTACAGGAGGGTCTTCTCACCAGAGTACAACCCCATGTTTGGGGCCAGCACGATGGTAACGATAAGGAATTCCCTGGCCTTTGGCATCTCAACCGTGCTCCTCTCAACACTGGTGGTCCTTCCGGTAGCTTACATCCTCCACCGCTGGAACTTCCGCGGAAAAAGGCTGTTCGATGTACTGGTCATGTTGCCCCTTGCTAGCTCGCCGGTGACGTTGGCCCTCGGGTACATCAAAGTTTTCCATTCAACTCCCCTTTATTACACGGCGGCCATAGTGGCCATAGCCCATACGGTGATCGCGTATCCCTTCGTGCTGCGCTCCGTCTCAATGGCGCTGAGGAAGATAAAACCCAACCTGTTTGAGGCGGCGCTGAGCCTCGGAGCAAGGGAGTGGAGGGCGTTCCTGAAGGTTGAGCTGCCCATCGCCATTGGCGGAGTGATAGTCGGCGCCATATTCGCCTTCGCCATGAGCATAGCCGAGCTCGGTGCCACCTACATGCTGGCCAAACCGGAGTACACGACCATGGCGGTAGCGGTCTACAGGTTCCTGGGCTCCCGCCAGTTTGGAAGCGCCTCCGCGTTATCCGTCATGCTGATGGTGCTCTCGGCGCTAAGCTTCGTGGTTATAGAGAGGGTAGGGGAAGAGGTATGGTAACGGTCGAACTTCGAAACGTCGAGAAGAAGTGGGAAGACTTCAGGCTCAGGATAAACCACCTGGGGGCTCGGGATGGGGAATTCCTCACCCTGCTCGGGCCAAGCGGATGTGGGAAGACCACGACACTGAGAATAATAGCAGGGTTTGATAGGCCGGAGGGGGGAGAAATACTCTTTGATGGAATACGGATGAACGAAGTTCCCCCCTACGAGCGCGGGATAGGAATAGTATTCCAGGACTACGCCCTCTTTCCACATATGACCGTTTTTAAAAACGTCTCCTTCGGACTGGAGATGAGAAGGGTCCCCAGGAGGGAAACGGAGGAGCGTGTGAAGCGGGCACTTGAGCTAGTCGGTTTGAGGGGGATGGAGAACAGATATCCAGAGCAGCTCTCCGGCGGTCAGCAGCAGCGCGTTGCACTCGCGAGGGCCCTTGTAGTCGAGCCTGAGGTTCTCCTTCTGGATGAGCCTCTAAGCAACCTCGACGCAAAGATCCGTGAGAAGCTCAGGGGAGAGGTAAGGAGGATCCAGCGGGAGCTCGGGATAACGACGATATACGTCACCCACGATCAGGAGGAGGCGATGGCTATAAGCGACAGGATCGCCGTCATGAACGTCGGAACCGTCGAACAGGTCGGAAAACCTCTGGAGCTTTACTATCGCCCAAAGACTGAGTTCGTGGCCCGTTTTCTCGGCCTCAGCAACATACTGAAGCTCGAAGCTGAGAACGGAAGGGCTTGCCTGGGGAGACTGTGCTTCAAAGTTGAAAAGGAGGGAAGTGTTCGCCTCTTCTTCAGACCAGAGAGCGTGTACATAAAACCCGGAAAAACGGGGAGGATAATCGACTACGAGCTTCTACCAGGTAGGGTGCGCCTGAAGATTGACGTGGAGGGGAACACAATACTGGCGGAACGGTTCCTACATGAACTGCCATTTTCAATAGATGAACCGCCGAAGGATGTTGACCTGGAGGTACTCTCTTTCTCCACGATTTAACTCCCATGTTTTTACAAAAAATTGTATAAAAAAGCTTTAAAAAACACGTTTATTAGCAGATATCAGTCAATAAACCGGAGGGAACAAGATGGGATGGCTGGAGAACTACTTTGAATTTGAACGCTACGACACTAACATGAGAACGGAGGTTTTGGCGGGTATAACAACCTTCATGACGATGGCGTACATCCTATTCGTCAACCCTCAGATACTGAGCGTCGCTATGGGAAAGGGCGCATTTGACAGCCTTGTGACGGTAACCGCTCTCTCGGCGGGGATAACCACGATAATAATGGCCCTTTACGCCAAAAAACCTTTCGCCCTTGCCCCCGGAATGGGCCTGAACGGCTACTTCGCCTACAGCGTCGTTAAAGGAATGGGATACAGCTGGCAGGTGGCACTTGCGGCGGTTTTCGTGGAGGGCATAGTGTTCATGATCCTGAGCGTGACCAAGGTCAGGAGCGCGATAATCCACGCGATCCCCCTAAGTCAGAAATACGCGGTCGGTGCTGGAATAGGTCTCTTTCTGACGTTCATAGGGCTCAATGATATTGGACTCATAAGCGCCACGACTTCAGGCGGAGTCCTTCAATTCACGGGGCTACATGCGCAGGTCCTCTCCACCAGAGCGGGGCTTCTTTTCTTCTTCGGGTTGTTCTTAACGGGGGTACTGATCTCCATGCGCGTAAAGGGAGCACTTCTAATCTCGATACTAAGCACCAGTGTATTGGGTTGGATTACAAAAGCAGCCCCCTGGCCCCATACGTTGTTCTCGACGCCAACCCTCAGTTACACGTTCATGAAAATGGACATCCACGGCCTTCTGAACGTAGGGGCCCTGGGGGTCATATTTGCCTTCTTTATGGTCGATTTCTTTGACACCATAGGGACCGTGACGGGTCTAAGTGCCAAAGCCGGCTATCTCACGGAGGAGGGGAAGATCCCGGATGCGGAGAAAATCCTCCTAACGGATGCTATAGGCACCACATTGGGTGCGGTTCTGGGAACCTCAACGGTCACCACATACATCGAGAGCGCCGCCGGAATCGAGGAAGGCGGAAGAAGCGGAATGACCGCATTGATCACGGGCGCCCTCTTCCTCGGCATAGGGCTCTTCATAGCTCCCCTGGCCGGAGCTATTCCGGCGTTCGCGACGGCACCCGCACTGGTGATAGTCGGATACTACATGCTCAGTGCGCTGAAGGAGGTTGACTTCGGCGACCACACCGAAGCACTGCCCGCGTTCCTCGTGCTGATGGCCATACCCTTCACGTACTCAATATCCATAGGAATCGGCCTGGGGTTCATAAGCTACACGGTGCTAAAAGTTTTCAGCGGGCGCTGGAAGGAGGTACATCCAATCATGTACGCCTTGGCGGTGATATTTGCCGCGTATTTTGCCTATCTCGCCTGATTTATTCTTTTGACGTTTGTTATGAGGCGTAAAATAATGAAAGCAGAGAAAGTCAGAGAAGCAAACGGACTTCACTCGGAAGGTTCATCCCCTTGTTTTTCCTTTAAGAACTGCTTGAGGACGTAGGGGCACTGCTCCTGAATAAAACGGGCGAATTCCCTCATCCTCCTGACCGTTATCTCGTGGACGTAGTGCTCGAACTGACACGCGTCCTGCTCCGCCACCTCGGGCGGGATACCCAGTATATCGATGAAGAACTGGGTCAGCAAGAGGTGCTTTGAATAGATAGTTTCCGCGAGCCCCTTTCCCTCCTCGGTCAGGAGAATCCTATCGTATTTCTCGTACTCCACAAAACCCTTCTCGGCGAGTCTCTTCAGGGCATCCACAACGCTCGGTGGTTTAACGCGCATCGTTCTGGCAATGTCCTTAATCCGTATTACACCCTTGTTTTTGTGGAGGATGTACATGGTTTCAAGGTACTCCTCCTCTCTTTTGCTTACGGTCACAGACCTCACCTTGGTTAGGTTACCCAAAAATATTTAAGTAGTTTTCGTACCACAGGAACCTTTGCCAGTGCAAAGTTCTACCAAAGCTCGTGATTCTTTGTGTATGAACCGTCCGGAAGAGTTCTCCGAGTAAAACAAGAAAATCCACCAAAAACCGCTTACCCAAGAGGAATCACTGGATTTTGATGGAACTTTCCACCAGCAAGCCTTTGGAAAAAGCTTGACCAAAAGTTCGTAGCTCCTAATAAGAAATGCTCATGCATTTGCGAGTGCACAGTAGATTTTCACTCTTTAAGCCCTATTTTTCAAGAGAGAACCTCTGAAAAAGCCCACCGAAATTTGGGTTTGTTCTATCCTGACGCCCTCCGGGCGTCAATTTTAAAGTTAAATCCACACTCAAAGAGCAACTTGAAAAGTTCTCGCTCTTAAATTAGTCATTTGGTGAAAATCACCCGAAAATTAACTTTTCAGAAAAGAGCCATGAACTTTGATGAAACTTTGCTTGCACAAAGTTTCTATGGCGGGCCGGACGGGATTCGAACCCGCGGCCACGGGGTTAAAAGCCCCGCGCTCTAACCAGGCTGAGCTACCGGCCCACTTCCGATGGGATAACTGCAGGGAGGTTTTATAAGCTTTGCCCTACAGCCTTTGAGAAAGGCTGGCGAAAAGAATGTCTTCCTCATCAAGAGGGCAAGAATCAATCGTGCACTCGCAAATTGCATCCTTAAGCTTGGGTTTAACTCTCAAAACAGACCTCTTCATGCAGTTTCATTTTTATTGGTGCCCTTTGGGTGCTTTTTGGACTGAAACACTCACCAAAGAGTAACTTGCAAAGTTCTCAACTCTAAAACAGCCAATTGATAAGAAATCACACAGAACTGAGCCATTAGAAAGTAGATACTGAATTTGATGAAACTTTTGCTTGACAAAAGTTTCTATGGCGCCCGGGCCGGGATTTGAACCCGGGTCACGGGAGTGACAGTCCCGTATGATGGGCCGGGCTACACCACCCGGGCGCGTGAATAGCGGCCGGCGGCGTTCCTGGTTTCCCGCCCCCTCCCGGAGGGCAGTACACCCAGGAACGCAGGCGGGCTTAACTTCCGGGGTCGAAACGAGACCGGGTGTGACCCCACCGCTATGACCGCCGTACCGCTATTGACCTCCAGAGTTGGGTTTATAAAGATTGCGGTAGTTGTAAATGATACTGCCCCAGTGGAACGGGGGAAAAAGATTATAGCCAAGAAGGAGAGTTCTAAAAGAGAGGTGATGGTTGTGGGACTCATTGAAGACAAAGCCCTCGTCGAGGCGGCACTCTTCGTTTCTGGACGACCGCTCAGTGTGAAGGAACTCTCAAAGGCACTGGGGATAAGATCACTTGACTACCTGGAGAAGCTAATAGAACTGATCGCCGCCGAGTACGCTGAAAGAAAGAGTGCAATAGAGGTGGTTCGCGTTTTGGGGGACAAGTACGTAATGCAGGTAAAGCAGGAGTACTCCCAGCGGGTCATCCATCTGATGCCGAGACCCGACCTCCGGACCGGGGAGCTGAAAACGCTCGCCATTATAGCGTATCTCCAGCCAATAGAGCAGAGCAAGCTCGTCAAACTCAGGGGGAGCCAGGCGTACGAGCACGTAAAGAACCTCATCAACATGGGGTTGGTATACGCCGAACCTTACGAGAGGACAAAGCTCCTCGGGACAACGCAGAAGTTCGCAGAACTCTACGGCTTTCCCGAAAACGACCCCATGATAATAAAGGAGGCTTTCAAAAGAGTCGTGCACGCGGAGTACAGCGACCTCATGGATAAGCTGGAGGAGAAGGAAGGGAGTGCGGAGGAGAGTGCCTGATTTCTCCGAGCCTCAATCCTCTTATTTCTCAGGTAAAAAAGAAACGCAGGCAGGTTTTTTGAAACTCTCTTCCCAGAGAAAAGCTTAAATAGTCAGACCCATTATTACCATTAAGGTGAGTTCTATGGCAGTGCTGACGAAGGCACAAATCGTGGATGTCATAGAGAGGCAGAAAGGCCTCTCAAAGGATGAAATAGAAAGGAGGATATCGGAAATCGCTTCTCGCGAGGGGATATCCGAACACGCGGCCGCCTTAATGCTGGCGGAGGAGTTGAACGTTAACATCGAGGGTGAGGAGGAACTCCTCCATATTGGAGATCTGGTTCCCGGAATGAGTGGAGTCAACGTGGTGGCAGGCGTCCTGAGAAAGTATCCATCCAGGGAGTACACAAGAAAAGACGGTTCTAAAGGACATGTTGCCAACCTCGTAATCTACGACTCAACTGGAAAGGCAAGGTTGGTCCTCTGGGACGGGGGAATGACCAAGTACTACAATGAGCTCAGTGTGGGAGACGTGATCAAGATCATAGACCCCTCCGTCAGGGAAGGGAGAAACGGAGTGGAACTCCACGTAAACTTCAGAAGCAGGATCATCAAGAACCCGGATGATCCACGCGTGAAGGAGATACCCCCCGTGGAGGAGGTCAGAAGCTACAACTACAGGCGCGTTAAGATAGGGGAGTTACTGGGAGGAGAGCGCTTCGTAGAGGTGAGGGGAACAATCGCGAAGCTGTACCGCGTAACCGTTTACGACGCATGCCCCCAGTGCAGGAGAAAGGTGGATCACAACCCCACAACGGACACCTGGATCTGTCCGGAGCACGGGGAAGTAAAACCGGTTAAGGTCGTCATTCTGGACTTCGGCCTGGACGATGGAAGCGGTTACATAAGGGCAACCCTCTTTGGAGACGACGCGGCGGATCTAATTGGAAAGGACGTTGATGAGATCGGAGAGAAGTTCAAGGCTCTCACAGAAGACGGACTCACCCCCAAGGAGGCGGGGAGGAAGCTGGCAGAGGAGGAGTACTACTACCTCATAGGAAAGGAGGTCATCGTCAGAGGCAACGTTGTGGACGACAAGTTTCTGGGTCTTCTCCTAAAGGCCTTCGGATGGGATGACGTGGATTACCGCAGGGAGATAGCACGGATACGGACCGAGCTCAAAGAGACTCTGAAGGGGGTGCTCTAAATGGAAGAGGTTCGGTTCAGGCGAAGAAAACCCGCAGTTGAGAGGGAGATATCCGGTATCAAAGAGGAGGACACCCGTGTCGCACTCATAGGCAAAGCTTTCAAGATAGACAAGATGGACTACACGTTCTGGCTTGACGATGGAACGGGAGTGATTCTCGTGGAGAGCGAGGAGAACATACTTCCCGAGGCGGGACAGGTCGTTAGGGTCATCGGAAGGGTAATCCGGAACGACGAGGGTGTCCACATCTACGGGGAGGTCGTACAGGACTTCAGCGACGCCGATCTAGACGCGCTGGAGGAGATTAGAGGGCTGGAGAAAAAGGTCCTGCCCAAAGTTGAAAGCGCGTTAATGTGGTGGTCAGAATGAGGAAGCGCCTACCTGCCAGCAGGATTTACATAAAAGACATCCTTGAAGGGTACTACGTCAAAAGCGAGGGTGATTTCGAACCCAACTACGTGATAACAAAGGATGCCCGTAAGGTCTACCGTGTCAAGCTGGTGGCAACCGTCGTTAGGGACCCGGTTATAAGCGAAGACGAAACCTATGGAAAGCTTCAGGTTGATGATGGGACAGGAACCATCTGGGTTCTTGGATTCCGCGACGACACACGGTTTATCCGGCTCGTCAAAAAAGGCGACCTGGTTCAGATAATCGGGAAAGTCGGCGAGTGGCGCGATGACAAACAGGTGCTCATCGAAGGTGTAACCCAGGTTCACCCGAACATGTGGATACTCCACCGCTTCGAGACCCTCAGGGAGAAAGTAGAACACTCGAAAAAGGCCAAGGACGCGTTTGAAATCTATGACAAGTACGGGATAACCGCAAAGGCCAAGGTGATAGCCAAGAACAAGGGCATCAGTGAGGAGCTCCTTATGACGATAGACGAACTGTACACCCTCATGCTCGAACAGAGGAGCATGGAAGAGGAGCTCTTTGAAGAGGAGGCTGCAACAGGGGAGGAGAAAGAGTTAAGTCCCGAACTTGAAAAAGCCAAAAAATCCGTGATGAAGCTTTTAAAAGAAAAGGGGAAAGCCCTATCTCACAAGTTCGTTATCAAGAAGCTCTCGCAGGAGTTCAGTGAGGAGACAATAGAAGAGGCCATAACCCAGCTGTTGGCGGAGGGAGAGATATACGAACCGGAGATAGGCTACTACGAGCCCCTGTGAGCTTTCTTTTTAACAGTTCTTTTCCCTCTGCTCCAAATCAACGACACAGACTCCAGTGTAAAAAGGGAAATCAGTACTGCTCCCTCATTGTCCTTATCACAGGGTCGTAGATGAGCGTTGAAGTTATGCTATCAACCATGCGGAAGAACTCCTCCTTCCCGGCCTCCAAAGGAAGGTTGTCTACCCTGATGAGCTGATATCCGTTGCCGAGTATCCATTTACCCAGCAGTATCTTCTCACGTCCGTCCCGCTTCAGGTCGAGACGTATAAGACCGTAAGGAATATCAGCCGTCCACCAGTTGGCTTTAAACGTAACCCGCCATCCTGAACCCTCCACCGCCTCGACCATCTCGGCCATCGTTACACCCGGTCCGTGAGGTGTCCTAAAAGTGATTATGGTCCAGGGATCCTCCGTCTCAAGATTTTCAAGGATTTTGGCTTTGAACTCCACAGTATCACCCCCTAAACGAGCGCCGCGATTAGGAATGCCGCTACCGCCAGGAATATGCTCGCTTTGAGCAGTACCTGGGCCCTGTGAGCACTCCCTGTATCCTGGCTTTTAAGTATTAGCCATGCGGCGTAGATTATCACGGCATCAACCGGAACCATCGCCCAGTACCCAACGCCCACACCCATCCTGACTGGCAAGAACGAGGAGACCACGGTTAGTAGCGCAAATAAGACGCCGACGTACGCGGCCCGTTTCTTCCCCCAGATTATCGGAAGGGTCCTGGCACCCTTAGCCAGGTCACCCTCCACGTCCTCGATGTCCTTGATAACCTCGCGGGCAACGTTGACTAGAAAGGCACAGAGAGCAAGGTAGCCCGCCAGTCCAATCTCCCCAACGGCAACCGCACCGTAAAGCGGCGTCGCTCCGGTCAGACTTGCAACCACAAGGTTGCCCACGAACGGCATTGGCTTGAGCTTCCATGCATAGAGGAACATTGCAGTATAAGCCGCTAAAGCCAATACAAACGCGTAACGATTCACCAGTGTGGCAAGCCCAAGCCCCAGGGCGAACAGCAGAAGCGCGTACCGGAACGCAGCTTCCCTAGTCATTGCTCCCCGGGGGAGGGGTCTTTCAGGACGGTTTATCCTGTCGATTTCGTAGTCAAAGTAATCATTTATCGTGTTTCCCCCGGAGCAACCGAGGGTAACGACTAGGAATACGAGAACGCTGATTTTCAAGTCAGGGAAGTGCCCCGCCGCCACTATTGAACCCAGCAAACCAACTAACCCCGCAAGGAAACAGTTGTGCGGCCGGGTTATCTCAAGGAACGCCTTGATTTCCATTAGGGCCACCTAATTCAGTTAGGTCGTTGCCTTAAAAACCTTTGCTAGATTTCCTCCCGTCTGAGAAGGCCAAGCTCCTCCCCACTCTCCAGCAGCCTTATGCGGCCAAAGCGCATCTCAACCGATTCAGACAGGTCCTCATCACTGAGGGGCGTGAGAACCTGAGCCTTCATCTCATGGAAGTTGAGCCACTTCAGAATTCCAAGACCCAGGCAGAGGCCACTTTCATCAATAAAGCCAACAAGCAGGTTGCTGAGCTTTTCGAAGTCCACCGCGTGAAGGGCAGACCTGTTGAAGTGACGTGGAAGCTTTCCCGAGTCGGCCTTGACAACGACGTAGCCCCTCCCCTTCCATCCGGCGAAAACCACCCAACCGAAGACGGATTCAAGGAGCCCCTTCTCTTCCACACCAAGAGGACTACCGTGGAAAAGCTCCGTGCCGGTCGGCACGACCTCCCTGAGATCAACATCAACGGTACCGGCCCCGGAGAAGTATTCTCCCCATTTGGCGGCCCGAATAAGCCTGCGTTCTTCCGGGGAATGGGGCCGGACCCTATCACTCACAGAAAGCGTTAATACCCGAGTGTAAGGAGATAAAATACGTTTTAGGCCCCCCATCTCGCCCGAACGCTCCAGCACAATGGTGAAATCGGGCCTCAGGAGTTCCGCCTTAAGACGTTTCATATCGATCCCCTCACCGGTCACGAAACCCGTGGTATCCACCAAGACGACGTCCGCCTGCCCAAAGGCCAGGTCAGCGAGCTTTTTAACCCCTATTGCCATCTCACCAACGTACTGGGCCGGAGACGTCGTTCCTATGAAATAGTGAGCAAAGGGCTCCAGATCACTGACTGTTGAGACCTTCCCAGAGGGAAACGCCAGACTGATCGTGGCCGGGGGCAGGATACCCTTCTGACCGACATCGCTGTCTACGACTGCAACATCGAGTCCTCTCTCAACTAGGGAGTTGACCAGAAAGGTCAAGAGGGTCGTCTTCCCGCTGTCGACGCCCCCGACCAGCATGAGCTTCAGCGGCTTTTCGTGTTCCACGATGACCTCTAGTACATCAAACCTATCGCCGGGCACATCAACGGTGTAAGTAGCTTTGTTCATGGTTCAAGGTACCGTCCGTTAAATTAAAAACTTGTCCCCGCACCGCAACCGGTGAGATGAGCTCAGCGCTTTATTTCAGAGAAAGCCTTATAAAATGTCAACCTGTTATCTCAATGAATCAAAACTTTGACATTAACCCAAAACGACGGTTGGCTTAATAAACACCTGATCCAAGAAAGTGTAAAGGAGGGTTAAAAATGAGAGAGGGATCAACACTTACCTCACGGCAGGTCAGACTTCTGAAGAAGCTCTACGGTGAAGGAAAAACCATAGAGGTTCACACCGTTGAGAAGACCCAGGACGAACTGGCACAGGAGCTGGGAATAACGAGGCAGGCTCTGAGCAACCACCTGAAGGTGCTCAAGGAGCTCGGATACATCAGAACAGGCAGGGGATTCATAGACCTGACCGACAAGGCCCTCGACCTCTTAGGAGAGAAGAAGGGCGACGTCTTTGTCTTTGTGAGGATAGAGCCAACGAAGAGGAAGAAGGTTTACGATAGTGTCAAGAACCTTAACATAAAGAGGATTTATAGGGTCACCGGCGACATAGACCTCATAATAGAGGCGGACAAGACAAAGCTCGACGAGATACTTGAGGAGATAGCCTCACTGGATGGTGTCCGCGAGACCATCACCCACGTTGTCCTGGAGGTCCTCTGAGACCCTTCTTTTTCCCAGATTTTTCTCAATCATCAGTCTGAGTACATCGAGGTTCTTGCCAAACTTCGCCGATATCGGAACGAAGACCTCGGATATCTCTTGGTAGGGAACCTCAAACTTCCCAGCGAGGAAGTTCAACCTCTCCCCCACGTTGCGGACTTTGTCGATCTTATTGACGGCGACTACCGTTGGGATCCCAAGTTCTCTGAGGAAAGCGTAGAACTCCACATCTATTGGGATCTCCCCCCTCTTTTCCCATCGCTCTATTATCTCCGGCGCCGCCTTCCCATCGATCACCAGAACCGCCAGCTCTATATCCGCGGCGTTCTCTTCTACGAAACGGACTATATCATCCTTTATCCTCTCCATTTTCGCCTTTGGAACACCGCTCATAAACCCAAAGCCGGGCATGTCGATGACCTTCCGGTTGCGCCAGTTGACCTCAACCGGTTTTCTCGTCACTCCCGGTCTCTTACCCCTCCTCACCAGCTTCCCCGTGAGTCTGAATATGAGGGTGCTCTTACCCACGTTCGAACGTCCCACAAAGATTATCATGGTCTCACCCCTCCCACGTAGTCCCTCCCGTTTATAAGACTTGGCGGAAAGGTTAAGTAGTTGGGGACACAACTAATGGTGGTGAGGTTCATGGTGGAGGCTACGGAGGCCAAGGCGAATCAGCTCATTAACAAGTTCGTCATCTCACTGACGGAGGGCAGGATACTGGGATACATAACCGATATAAACGTTGAAGTTGAGGGGGACCAGTTCTACTTCATCCTCAAGATGAAACTCGTGGAGAACCTCGGCAAGGGAACACACCCAGGGATGTTCTCCAACGAGAAAAAGCTGAAGATACGGCCCCAGGACATAGTCAACGTTGGCCCAGATGTTATAATCCTCGGTAACGGGAAAGTACCGCCATTAAGGGAGATAGAACGGCTCAGCCAGATAGCCGAGGAGTACAACAGCCTGGTGAGGGAGCTTGAAACCAAGGAACGGCTCATCGAAAAGCTCAAGGAGGAGAACTACGAACTGAACAAGAAACTCGATGAACTTCAGCATGAGCTCAGGAAGTTCCAAGTCATGAAAGAGGACTTCGAGCACCTTAAAGAGCAACTCGTGAGACAGGAAGGCCAGCTGGAGATGGCGAGGGAGTACATAAAGCTGCTTGAGGGCCTCAGGCACGACATCGACAAGATAAAGGACGATGTTGATAAGCTCCTCCAGGGGCAGCTGGAAGAGGTTGTAAGGGGAATCATAAACGAAGAATTAAACGCGAGAGGGTTAAAGAAAACCAGCTTTATTTAGCCGAATATCTGCGATCCAAAGGCGTAGAGGAGAACCTCCGCAGCGATCAATATAAGGGTCAGGGCTATAACACCCTTTGGGCCCACCTTTATTGCTTTTGTGTCCTCATCAAAGAACCTCATCAATCCAGCGCCCGTGGGTGGAAGTGTGGTCTTCTCCCTTGCCATCTCTCTCACCTCTTGTGAAGGTTAAACCTGTTGTGTATAAAAAAGTTGTGATTGATGCACGGGCCTGTCGCCGCCCACAGGTTGAGTGCACCATCAGACCCAGAACTGCTGTACCACCCGAGCGGAGGTCAACCTCCATACAATTCCAGGGGAAACTTTTTAAAGATCGAACCACAGCGCTCACTGGATAAGGGACTATCCCAATGAATCCCGCTAATGACACAGGAGGTGGGAGGAAATGGCTACTTTCAAGCTTGTAATATCCAACCCAGAGAACGGCATAGCCAAGCAGGTCGAGATAAGCGGCGACACTGCTGAAAAGCTCCTCGGGAAGCGCATAGGAGAGGAAATTCCCGCGAGCGAGCTCGGACTCAACCTCACTGAGGTGTTCGGTGAGGAGATTCCCGCCGGCGCAAAGCTCAGGATAACCGGGGGTACTGACAAGGACGGCTTCGCCATGCGTCCGGATGTCCACGGTCCGAGAAGGGTCAAAATTCTCGTCTCAAAGGGACCCGGCTTCAGGCCCAAGGAGCGGGGAGAAAGGAGAAAGAAGACTGTTAGGGGCAACACCATCAGCCCCGAAATAGTTCAGATCAACATGAAGCTCGTTTTCTGAGCTTCTCCCTCTTTGTTCCCCTTTCTGCAGTCGTTAAATACTCAAGGTTGTATCGCCATGCAACTCTTTTACTCAGGTTTCTTTTGAACAATTCTAAAAGGAAAACATGTGTTAGAATAAATTCATACTCGAAAAAAAAAGGAATAGTCTTTACTTTAAATAAGAGGAAAAGCTTATAAGAGAAAGTCGCACAGTATTGATTGCAGACAACCAATGGAGGTGAACCACGTGAGGTGGAAGCCGCTGTTCGCAGTCCTGCTGGGAATGCTCCTGCTTGGAGTGACGGCAGAGATTACCAACGCACAGACTTCTGGAAATCCTATCGCTGGAACCCCTAGTGTTAACCCTCTAACAAACTCAACACGGAACAAAGAGTACGATTATTACAATCTTAATAACCCTAAGAAAGATGAAGATGGGAAAGCTACTTATATTTGGAAAACGTAATCTAAAACAGGTGATTATCATGGGGGGGATAATAAGAAATGTGGGAGTCTCCGCCCTCATAGTCTCTCTTTCTTTTTTGGCAGGCGTTCTCCTCGGAGTCAACGCAGGAGGGATATTCCCTCTTGCACTCTATCTCGTGGGTCTGCTATTGGGCTCCATTGCGGTGGCGTTCGTTGCCTTCAGGCTCGGCGTTGGGCCCAGGGACCTTGCAAAGACCACCTTAATAATCGTCCCGGTCGTTCTCGCGGCTGTCCTGGGGCTGATAAGGATCGTGGCCCCCCTCTTTGAAGCGCCGGCATCCGGTCCAACCGAGGGCGACGGCCTAGTCATCCTACTCCTCTTCCTTTTGCTTCCCGCGTTCCTGCTTGGACTCCTCGGGAGTCTCTTTGAGCTATCATTTTGGGGAGGAGATCAGAGCTCTTCCTCGTGACGTTTAATTTTGACTTTAGGAGGGGGAGATTAAAGCATGCTGGTATAGCCTCTGCAACGTTGTTGCGTAGCGTTTTGAGTACTCATACCAATCCCATTTTAAGGTGAGACTGTGAAACGCTGGGGGCCGATATTACCTATCATCTACTTCTACTTTCTATTCCTTTTCCTGCTGGCCTTCGCCTTTGATTTCCCGTGGGAAGTAACCCGCCAGTTAATGTGATTCAGGTTGAGGGGAATGTGACACTGCCCCGGTGATCTTTAATTTTAGCCTATCGTTGGACACGCTACGTTTATGGGTCGATCATCTTCCAAGTGTTCACGACGACATAGGTTGAGGGTTGAAAGATGAGGTTTTCAACAACCAAAAACAATTCAGATAGCGAGCAAAATCAGAACGAATTTACAGTTCTCCCCATCAAGGTAACCTTAATAAGTGCACCTTCTTCTTACTCATAGAGGGGTGAGAGAAAATGGCAAAGAAGAAAGAGTTCAGACAGGCTGAGGTTAACATAGGGATGGTAGGTCACGTTGATCACGGTAAAACCACATTAACGAGGGCGCTCACCGGGATATGGACTGACACGCACAGTGAAGAGATGAGAAGGGGCATCACAATAAAGATCGGGTTCGCCGATGCGGAGATAAGGAAGTGTCCGAGCTGCGGCAGGTACTCCAACTCACCGGTCTGCCCGTACTGTGGCGCCGAGACTGAGTTCGAGAGGCGCGTTTCCTTCATAGACGCGCCCGGCCACGAGGCGCTCATGACAACGATGCTCGCCGGTGCCTCCCTCATGGATGGTGCGGTTCTCGTCATAGCCGCCAATGAGGGCGTCATGCCCCAGACGAGGGAACACCTCATGGCCCTGCAGATAGTCGGGAACAGAAACGTTGTCATAGCACTCAACAAAATCGAACTAGTGGAGAGGGAGACCATACTGCAAAGATACAGGGAGATAAAAGAGTTCATAAGCGGAACCGTGGCGGAAAATGCGCCGATAATCCCAATATCAGCGCTCCATGGTGCAAACGTAGACGTCCTCCTCTCGGCCATAGAGGAGATCATACCCACGCCAAAGCACGACCTCCGGAAGGCCCCCAAAATGTTGGTTCTGAGGAGCTTTGATGTAAACAAACCCGGAACACCCCCAGAAAAGCTCATTGGAGGTGTCATAGGGGGGTCAATAGTTCAGGGAAAACTCAAGGTCGGGGACGAGATCGAGATAAGGCCAGGTGTCCCCTACGAGGATCACGGCAGGATAAAGTACGAGCCGATAACCACCGAGATAGTCTCCCTCCAGGCCGGCGGAAGGTTCGTCGACAAGGCTTACCCCGGCGGATTGGTTGGCGTTGGAACGACTCTTGACCCGTTCCTAACAAAGGGCGACCTGATGGCCGGAAACGTCGTTGGAAAACCCGGCAAACTGCCGCCCGTCAGGGGGGACCTGCGGATAGAGGTGCACCTCCTTGATAGAGTCGTTGGGACTGAGGAAGAACTGCGGGTCGACCCCATCAAGAAACGCGAGGTTCTCCTGCTCAACGTGGGCACCGCAAGAACCATGGGGCTCGTCACGGGACTTGGAAAGGATGAAGTCGAGATGAAGCTCCAGATACCAATCTGCGCCGAGAACGGCGACAGGGTGGCCATAAGCAGGCAGGTCGGCTCAAGATGGCGCCTCATAGGCTACGGTCTCATCAGAGACTGACCTTCTTTTTTTGGTGATTTTTATGGCCCCTAAAAAACGGGAGTGGCTCGTTCTGCCTGACACAAACTTCCTACTGGTACCGGGACAGTTTGGAGTGGACATTCTGGGGGAGTTGAACCGGATCCTGGACGTCAGGTTTCGCGTGATCGTCCCGAACGTCGTCCTCCAGGAGCTGGAGGTTATAGAGAGGAAGTCGCGTGGAAGGGACCTTATGGCCATAAAGATGGCTAGGAAGCTCGCGGAGAGGTTTGAAGTCATTGAAATCGGCCGTTTTGGTGAAAGACCAATAGACGACCAGATTCTTGACTTCGCGATGAACAACGAACGCATTATAGTATGCACGAACGATAAGGGGCTCAAAAAAAGGCTCCGCGCAATGGGAATACCCGTCGTCTACCTGCGCTCGAAGAGGATACTGGAATTTGAAGGCGTGCTGGAGTAGAGCACAGGCCAAGACGTTAAACCGTTCAAAACCCTTAAAACACCCTCTCTTCCACATCCTTGGGTGGGAACCATGTACACAGAGGAGGAGCTCCTGAGGGAGATCCGGGAGTTGATGGGAGATGAAGAACTCTACGCTATGTATGAGAAGGCGTTCAGGGAGCACAGGGAGTATTTCGAAACCACGAACTACATCGTTCTGAACGTCTACCAGTTCAACGACCACGGACCGATTCACGTTCTGCTCACAACGAGACGCGCGCTTGAGCTCCTGCGGATAATAAAGGAGGCCGGCATAAAAACAACGGCCGAAAAGCTTGGAAAGCCGATACGGTGGAGCAAGTTCATCGTAGCCTTCAGCGCGCTGTTTCACGATCTCGGCAACATGATCCACAGGATAAATCACTACCAGTTCAGCGTTCTCCTGGCCGAGCCGATAATCGAGGGGCTGGCGAGGGAGTTTGATGGGGAAGATCCCCTCCTACTGAAGGCCCTGACTCTCAACTCGATATACACGCACGATGAGCACGTGCCATGCACGACGATCGAGGGGAGTCTCGTAACGATAGCGGATGGATGCGACATGGAGGCCGGAAGGAGCAGACTGGTGCACAAAAAGGACAAGGTGGACATCCACGCGGTCTCGGCCCTGGCCATCGAACGCGTCGAGATACGGAGAGGAGACGGAGAGGAGCCAATAATGATTGAAATATGGATGAAACACCCCGCGGGAGTCTTTCAGGTGGACGAAATCCTCACGAAGAAGGTCAAGAGTTCCCTCCTGAGTGGCAGGGTAAAGCTGAGGATACACACCATGGGGGAGGTACTGGAGAAGGTCGCATGAGCCACCACTCCGGCCCCCGGTCCGAGGTAATGGTATGAGAGTTGAGGATGCCTGTACCGACCTCAAATACCTTCTCAACCGTGGTTACAGAAAGAGCTACGCCCTCAGGGTTGTCTCCGACCACTACCGCCTAACTCTTGAAGAACGCCACCTCCTAGCCCGATGCGTCTTCCCAGACGCGTGGATCGCGGAGGTTCAAGGGAAGCTCCTGAGACCCAATGAACTCAGGGGGAGGAGCCTCGCAATCGACGGCTTCAACGTGCTCATAACCATTGAATCGCTCATCGACGGGAAGGCAATACTCTGCGAGGACGGTCTCGTGCGGGACCTGAAGCACCAGGGTAAGTACAGGGTCAGCAAACGAACTGGACCCATTATTAGGGAGATGATAAAAGCCCTTGCGGAACTAGATGTTTCAGAACTGTTGGTCTTTTACGGGAGGGCCGTTCCGAAGAGCGGCATCGTCAGAAAACTCACCGAAGAGGCCCTGGAAGAGTTCCACCTCCCTGGAAAGGTTGAGCTGGTGAAAAACCCGGATTTTAAGCTGAAGGAATACGGAACTGTTGCGACGGCGGACGTGGGGATAATCTCCAAGGTGCCCCATGTTTTCGATGTGCCCCGTCTAATTGGAGAGATGTGGGGTATTGAGATCCCCTCGTTTAGAAGTGTCATTTAAAGATTTACAAAAGAATCATAACACTCAGATCATATTCGAATTGTTGCAACTCAAATTAAAGTTTTAGCAAATGTTTAATAGTATAACACCGTAGTCTATAAGAAGATTGCACACTATCCGGCTTTTCCGTTTTAGCCGGTTGGAGGGGAGAATATGAAGAAAATTGCAGGAGTGGTGTTGAGCCTAATTCTCTTGGGGTTAGTCGTTGCCAGCGGTTGCCTAGGTGGTGGTAGAGGCGCAACCTCAACCACACCCCCTACCCACACGACTGGGGGGAGCTCCCCAACGGGCACCACGGGGAGTCCAACCACCACCCCTCCCGGCACGACGACTACATCCGGCCAGGCGACGGGTACAACAACCAGCAGCCCGGAAACTCCAACTTCAACCGAAACACCGGGCGAAAACCCAACGACGACCACGACGCAGACCCCAGCGGAAGAGGCCTACTGGGAGCACCCATGGGAATACGCACCTGTAACCATCAACGGGAAGAAGTACCTCGTAACGTACTACAAGATCCACTACAAAGTCCAGCCCAACCAGAGCTCCCCAGTGTACGAGTACATTGTCGAGAAAAGCGTTGAGAAGACGAAAGTTCACGTTTACGGGACAGATCTAACCGGAGGCACCGTCGATCTTGGAGAGCACGGGGTCTACGAGTACACCACCGTGGTCACACCAATCAAAGCCGCCGAGCTTAGGGGCAAACTCGTCCTGAAGGTCTGGTACAAGGAACCGGTTGGGGAGGCGTTCATATACCCGTGGGACGCGGTGTGGGCAACGTACTTCAATCCCTACGGAAGCACACAGGTGAACAACTTCGTCGGCATGGAGATGGACTACGAAGGTCAAAAGATGGTCATGACCAACGGTGCGGCGTTCAAAACAGGCCTGTTCCCCCACCTCGAAGGCAGCAGTGACTGGATGAACGAGGTAAAGACAGACCTGAACAACCTCTACATGGGGTGGTTCGCGGTTGTACACGTTGCAATATGGAACGACGTTGGGGCCCACAACATGATGGCCCCCCAGAGCGGTGCCATTGCCGATTCATTTGGCCACAAGCTCGAGTGGAGCTCAAACCCCGACGGAACAGTGACGTTTTCGGAGGTGGCATTCAAGCTCGTGGATTTTCAGTGGAAGTACAGCAGCGCTTCCGGGGACCTGAGCGCGATAAGCGGCAAAGGCAAACTCTCACCGTACCTGTTCATGCCGGTCGAGGTCGATGGACACGTCAGCTACCTGGATGAAAAGACTGGAGAAAGCACGACGATCTACGGTTATATGAAGATTGAAGACCTCAAACTGGAGAAGGTGGACTGAGAGAGGTGTTTCTTTTTTGCCGTCCTCCTTCCCCTCAGGAGGAAAATAGTCTGAAGCGCCGGTGTTGGGGAACACCCTATATGGACCCCGCATCCGACGGGAGTCTCCCGGCGGCCATCGACTGGAACCGGGGAACCCAATGGGGGATTTTCGGTTCTGCACTCTACGATATCAAGTTCAGGGGTGAAATCACAATGAAGGGGGTATGGAGATGGTGCGCATGAGGAGTGAAGGTTTGGCATTGCTCTTGATTATTGTTGTCCTATTGAGTGTAGCGGCCAGCGGCTGTCTCGGCGGCGGTAACGGGGGGGAGTCATCCACCAGCGAAACGTACCAGGAGGGTGGGGGAGAAACCCAGGAGATCAACAGCCAAAGCGGGGGAGGAGAATCCGGGGTTTCAACCTGGAAAACTCCCTGGGATGCCTACAACCCGGTTAGGGTTAACGGTCAGAGTTATTATATAACCTACATAAAGTACACATTCACTGTCAAAACCTCGGAGGGAGAGCGCTCCTACAAGGTAATAAAACAGAGGGGATACGTGAGGGCCCACATCTACTCCGACGACAACGGCAACAAGAAGGACCTCGGCGAGTACAACCTCTTTGCTTACTACGGGAAGATAACCCCCCTGAACGACCCCGACATGAAGGGGCCGCTCGAGTACCTTATACTTATAAAGGAGAGAACCAAGGACAGCGACTCTTACTTCCTCACCCCGTTTCCGGACTTTGGAGCCATGACCTCCGGAACGACCACGGTCATTGAGGCATCGTACGGTGACGACTACTTTTACTGGAGCAACCCCGCGGCGGTAGGTAACTACTCGGAGCTACCTTACACGGAGGGGAATCTCGAAACCGTCATGGGAGGCGTACCTAGCTCCACAATCCAAGGATGGATGGCGATGGTAAGCTCCGCCGTCTGGAATGGACTTGAGAACCACGACCTCTCAAAGCCGGGCGAGTACAGCTTCTCGTTCATGGGCATGGGATACAACTACAAGATCAAACCAGACGGAAGTGTGAGCCTCAGCGGGAAGAGCTTCAAAGTGAGCAACGTCGAATGGAGCTGGACCTTTGGAAACGTTAAGGGACAGGGAAAGGCCAGGATAGCACCGGAGCTACCGATACCAGTGGAGACGGAGGGGACATTCAGTCAGATGGGCGGCGAGAGTTACCACTCAAAGCTGATGCTGGAGGACTTAAGGTTATCAAAGGAGTTCGAGGGGATTAGCGTCGAGGTAGGGCATGGCGCTTCCCCCGGGGAAAGTGGAACCCCCACGGAAACCCAAACGGAGACCTCAACCTCAACCGGAACACCGAGCGAGAGTTTATCGGACAACTGGCAGCTCGCCTGGGACGCGAGTAAACCCATAACCATAAACGGCAGGGACTACGTTGTGAGGGAGGTAACCTTTGAAGCTAACTACCGCGTCTCCGGAGGCTCTCACGTCCGTATGATCATCAGAAAAGGATACTACGAAACCAAACTCAACGGGAAGGACGTTTATGACCTCTACGCAATCCTCAACATCAGTGGGGAGACCTACAACTACAGTGTCTACGTTGAGCCGGACTACCTCGACGAGTACACCTCCGGGATTCTGTGGGTTCCGGCGGTTTATGACATGATCAACGGCCCGGATTGGGTTAAGATCGTGGTTACTGGACCGAGCTGTCACTATTCAATGGACGATTCTGGGAACATGGAGGGCGACACGAACTGCGGGATGATAAGCGAGGACTTCCAGCGGTACAACATGGTGTGGAGCTATCCAACGGGCTTCTACGGCGGTATCTATGGAGACGTGCTCAGCTACGTGACCCTGACCGGGAACGGGCAGGGCTACACAGTTGGACCGGGAGAAGAGGTATCCTTGGCAGGTATGAACTTCAAGACGTACCGGGTAACCTGGAACGGCATCGTCCAGGGTGGGCTAGCCCAAGCCAACGGAGGCACGATAGTTGCACCCGAACTTCCGTTTCCGGTCGAGGTAACCGCCTCGCTCGCCATGCCCGGGGGTGGAGCCATATACGTCCACGCAAAGCTCATCAACGTAGGGTTAGAGGGGGTCGGTTGAAAACCCCAAGCCCCAACACAATTTTTGCTTATGTTCTGGGCACATATGGAACGGGGTTGAATACTACCGGGTGGGAGGTCGCCCTCACCCCTTTTCCAGCAACGCGTAGAAGAACCCTATCGTCCCGTGACTGTGAGGCCATGCCCTCATCGTCCCCAGCAAAAGGCCCTCATCGTAGGGGCCGGTCAGGGGGACAAGCCCCGCATCGGGGTGCCTGCCCAGGAACCACTCCACAACGCCCTCGTTCTCCTCGTGAAACATCGAGCATGTCGAGTAGAGTAACCTTCCCTCCGGCCTCAGGAGCTTCCACGCGCTCTCAAGGAGTTCTTTCTGGAGGGAGACAACCTTTGGGATGTTCTTCTCGCGGAGACGCCACCTCAGCTCCGGGTTCTTGGCTATCGTCCCGTCGCTCGTGCACGGCGCATCGAGCATCACCCCATCGGCGATCCCCTCCCCAAGAATATCCGGTGCCTTCCTTCCGTCCGCCCTGACTATCTCGGCAATTTCAACGCCAGTACGCCTGAGAACCTCATTCATGCGCTTTATTCTGGCTTTATCAACATCGAAGGCGTAGATTTTCCCCTCGTTTTTCATCAGCTCCGCCATGTGGGCTGTCTTGCCACCGGGAGCAGCTGCCAGGTCGACGACGGTCTCGCCGGGCTTCGGATCCAGTACAAGCGATGCGACGGCAGCAGCTTCCTCCTGCGCTATGGCGAAGCCCTTGTTGAAGAGCCATTCCGGGTTGAAGGGGTCAAGAATCCTGATGACGGTCTCAACTCTCCCGCTCCTCTCGAAGCGGACGCTCTTTTTTCTCAGATAGTGCTCAACGTCCTCAACGCTTGCCTTCAGGAGGTTGACCCTGATGCTCGTGGGCAGGGTCTCGTTGAGTGCCTTGAGGAGCTCCCCTGCCTCGTCCCCCACCAGCCCCCTCATCTTCACTATGAACCACTCCGGGAACAGGTAGTCCCATTTCAGCCGCTTTTCCTCCGTATCGATAACCGGGACGTATTCGAAAACCTCCGGAAGAAGGTCGTAGTAATAATAGCCCACGTAGGGATGCGTCCTCTTCGACAGAAACTGGGCAAGGCCCCTAAGGTGCCCCCGGGTTTTTTCACTCGGATCCCTGAAAACCGCGATCTCAACTGCCACCCTGAGTGTCGCCCTCAGCCACGGGTCGAGTATCAGCGGGGAAACCCCAACAAGCTCCTCGATAACCTCATCTATAAGCCCGAGCCTCCTCTGGACGGAGTAGAATATCCCCGTCAGTTTGGAGTTCTCCCATCCCTCCACCCTGTACCTCGCAAAGGCCTTCCTCCTCGCCTGCTGGCTCGGCTTTACCTCCTCGCCGAGCTTCACGGCCTCAACCAGTGTATACAGCTGCCTATCCGAGAGTTTGAGTTTCCCCATGTTCCTCCCACGCTAAATTTCAAAAGCTCTTAAAAACCTGCCGTCATCGTCCCAACCTGTCTAGGATGCGGCGGGCTATCTTCGAGTTCTCCTCCTCCGCCGAAGTCGCAACCTCCCCAAGCTTTGAGAGGAGGATCTCTCCTAACACCTCCGGGCACTTTATGGAGACTGCCTCAAGCACAAGTAGTGCATCGAACTGAAGCTCCCTACTCGAGAGGGACTTACCCGCAAAATCCACGACGGTGCGGGCGATCTTTGGGTCGCAGTCCCGGAGGAGGTAATAGCTGAAGAACTGGAATGCCGCAACTGGATGCGACTCCATAAAGCTGAGGACTCTCTCCGCTATTCTCCTTCTACCACCTTCAGCGGATACAACCGCAAGAACCCTGGCGGCCTTTGAACTCCCCCAGGGGGTACCACTCAACAGTATCCCAATTAACTCATCCACAAGGGGTTCCAGAACTAGGGCATCCTTCCCCTTAACACGGGATGAAACTGCCTGCAGGGTCCACAACGTGTCCGCCCGTGTTCTGGGGTTCCTGAGCAGTGCTTTAATCTCTTCAACGGATGAAGGATCGGATCTAAGAGCGGCCAGCAGAGCCTCGGCGTCCCCTTCTTCAACCGCCCTCGACACATCTACGGCCCTCTTGGTAGACCGGATATCATCGCTACCGCCGAACACAGTCTCCTTCACGCGTATACGTGTCTTCCTTGGAGGGGCCAGCTGGGTAAGGGGCGGGGACATGAACACCACCTTGCGCTTTTGAGGGGTCCTAAAGGGACCTGGGATCATTCGGGCGGGAACATCCATCCGCACTCCTCTGGTCTTCAACACGCTTCCCAACCACTTCAGGATGAACTCATCGGCGATGGCCACGGCAAGGTCAATGGCGGCGTTCACCTCACCCCTAACTATGAGCTCGTGTAGGACCTCCCTTGCTTCCTCGGGCCTCGATGAGTAGTATGAGTAGAGAAAATCTTCAATGGCGTGGGCAACCTCCCTGGCCTTGGACTTCACGAGGAAGTCTTCAGAGCCAGTTGCCAGGGATTTAACCCTATCAAGCAGGGGAGGGAGGTCCCCGATGATCTCAGCAGGTACGGGGCAGCCGAATACGTCCACCAGAATGCCCAAAACAAAATCCAGCAGGAGGGGATCCTTCTCGGATAGGAGCTCCCGGATGGAACCCAGCAGGAGCTTCAGAGTTTTAACATCCCCTGTAAAAACGAAGACGTTGAGTAGAAGCCTGAGCCCCATAGCCCGGATACGGGGGTTCCGTGAGGATATCAACCTCAAAATCTCAGAGCGCAGCATGGGGGAGGGTAGAGGATATTTAGATGAGCCACAACGTCGGAGAGTTCGCCGGAAATGACGTCATCGCCATATTTCTTGACGAGGGGGACTATCGTATGGACCAGTCTCAGAAGGGCCTCATCCGAAAGAGGGAACCCTTCAACCAGGTTTTTGAGGACCCTCACCGCCTTCATGGCCACCTTTGAGTCACCACTGCTGAGCCCCTCAAGGATGGCATCGAAACCCTCCGTGGCCACCGTGAACCTAACCCTCTCATCCCCCCTCTTCACAACCTCGTTGAGGGCCATAAACGCACGCGTCCTGGTGGTTCCATCCCGGTCCTCCAAAAGCTTCAGGAGTATACGGAGTACCCCGGTGTCCCGGAGGGCGAGCTCCACAGCATCCACTATCCTCCAGGACAGGATGAGATTCCTGATCTCCTCCTCACTTAAATTGCCCTCGGCACTCATTCCAGTTATAACTACGAAGCTGGGGACATATATCGGTTTCGCTTTTAAACCGGTGTCCCATCAACGGTTAACCGCTCAAACCGATACACGTCCACAAGAATCCGCTCAACGGATTTTCTGTGAAAGAAAAACTGGGCCGGGAGCTCAAAGGGAAGGGTAACCCTATGCGTTATCGAAAAACCGAAGTCTCTCACAAAGGCTTCGATGAAGCGTCTCACCTCAGGCTTGGCAAGGTGAATTGAGTAAACAACCTCCGCTACCTCAAAGGCCTTGAGGAGAAATGGCCTGTCTGCGTGGGGGCTCTGGCTCCCAAAGGGGGGATTCATAACGACAGTGTCAACCGCTTCGCTGAACCCCGATACGTCCATGTTCAGGAATTCAATGCAATCCCCCAGGCCCAACGCCCCCGCGTTCTCCTCCGCAAGGGCAAGGGCACTCTCATCGATCTCAACTGCGTAAACCCTTCCCGCTCCCATAACGCATGCCCCGATCGCCAGCACCCCGGTTCCCGCACCTAAGTCCGCCACGATCTTTCCCTGGATGTCCCCAATGGAACCGGCCAGCCAAAGCATCTCCGCAGCAACATCTCCGGGGGTTCGGTACTGCTCCAGTTCGGGTTTTGGGGAGGAAAACCCCTCCAAACGGGAGAGCATCATTGCAAGGTACCTTTTTCTCATGTCACTCACCTGTAGGCCATCTCCAACAGATCCCTGAGGGTTCCATGCATCTCGTATCCGGGGACGTGCAGGGCAGTGCCAATTATTCCGGACAGTATCGTAACCGACACCGCGCCTATAAGGAAGAACACGGACACGAAGACAGAGACCGAGAGGGCCAGTTTGACACCGGTTTTCTTCCAGAGGAGGTACGTGAGGAGGAGCAAAAAGCTCGCCAGGAAGTTCACCTTTATGAAGATCACCGCGCTAACGACGGAGAGAACGGCGGCGGTGGAACGTCTGGGCTGTATGTAAGTCATAAGCTCAAGAACCAAGGTGAGGGCCCAGTAGTAGATTCCAAATATCGCTATCCAGTTCAATACCTCAAAGGGAACCTCCAGCTCCATGGAACGATACCCCCACGGGTTCATCCTCCTCTCTTCCAGCGCCGAGGATCTCATCGAAAGCGTAGTCCTCGCGGAGGCCCAGAATTATTTCGACCTCAGTCGGTGTCAGCACGGGCTTCCTCCAGTTCTCGTAGTCGTCCATCGGAACCCTCGGACAGGCGACGACGACGTAAGCATCGAAGTCGAAGCCCTCCAAAGCCGGGTAGTTGATGTGGTTCATGGCTATGAGCCCCGCGTATTTCCCGTGCTCCCGGAGGAGGCTGACTATCTTCCTTGCCTCGGCCAAGCGAAGCTGGCCCTTCTTGGTGCTGACTACCACTCCAAACCTTTGAGCATCCATGGCCTTTGCTATCTGCGCCCAGCGCTTCCTTATGAGACGCTCCGCTTCCCCCCCCATCCATATGGCATCGCCGGAATAGGGGTTGACCGCCAAGGTCGGTTTGCCCGTTGCGACAGCAACGCCAAGGGGATGGAAGTAGCCGGCACCGATGAAGAGAACCCCCTCGGCATTGACCTTAGCCGCGGCAAAGTTGCAGCCAAGAACCTGACCGGGCCAAGAAACGCGGGAGTCACCTTCTCCAACGAGGACGTCAAAGCCTTTCCCTTCCAGAAACCCTCTTGCCCTTCTGAGCTGGTGAATGTGCTGGGCGGTTGTAACGAGGGCTATCCTCTTTCCGAGCTTTCGGATTTCCCCAAGGTTCTTCTCCAAGGCCGGAACCACATCAACGTTCGCAAATGCCGGGACAAATATCGTTGGAACTTCGAGGTGGAGCGTCATGTAGCTGTGGCCGAGATGGATAAGAGCATCGCAGCCGAGGAGTTTGGCCTCCCTATCTGCAGGGTCGCAGGCGCCGTAGTTGATGTCCCCGCTTATTATAGCCTCGATTCCGTTCTCCTCAAGGAAATCGGCCAGGGACCGGGCCTCTCTCTTCAACCCTTCAGGTGTCTGGATGAGCACCCGCTTGGCGTTGAGCTCTCGAAGGATTTTCAGTATCTCGCGGCTCGAAACTTCGTGCATTGAACCACCAGTCAATGATTAGGACGAACGGTTTAAATGGGCATCGGAAGGATTCACCGTACCGTGATATTCTGCACCATAAACCCCCGCTGGTGTACTATACGGTATATTCAGGCACGCATGTCCGCATCAAAAATCATCCATAAGCTTTATTAACCAATAAAAATCATGTTATTTCCGCAATACATTGGAGGGAATTTAAATGAAGAAGGTTGCTCCAATAGTTGCCCTGTTGGTACTTGCGACAGTGTTGAACCCCGTTGCGGCGTCCAGCAGTCTTGGCAGTTCGAACTACTACCACCCGTACCCTACCGGCATAGTACCCGGAGACATCGTCATAGGACACAACTCCCTGAGCAGCATCATAATCCCGGGCTACTGGACCCACACGGGTATAATCGCATACTACGACTACTCCGCAAACGACTGGGTCGTTGTGGAAGCCTGGGACAACCCCAGTGAGGTCAGGCTTGTATACCTCTCAGATTTCCTCAGGAGGTACGATACGGTCGCGGTTCTGCGCGTCGCCACCAGCAACTCCGTCAGACAGGCCGCGGTTCAGTTTGCCCTCCAGCAACTTGGCAAGCCGTACGACTGGCACTGGTACAGCAAACACGTTTATGGAGACAGCTACTACTGCTCCCAGCTCGTCTGGGCGTCATACATGGCCGCGGGTGGACCGGACATCGATGCCAACCCAGGCTGGAGCTGGAAGTATCTGGACGGCGTTGCTCCCCAGGAAATTTACGGCGACAGCGACACATACGTGATATACTATGACTCAGCCTGAACTCTTTGTTCACTTTTTATTATCCTTTATCCACATTTAGAGCGTCACTTTTTTTAAGTTCTATTGGGTAATCATTCCGCTAAAACCCAGGAGGTGATGAAATGAAGAAGCTCGGTGCCATCGTGCTTGTCTTTCTGTTTGTGGCGGCAACGGCCGCCCCGGCCAGCGCCGGCAACCTGCTGAACTATATCTGGGACACCAGAACCTACCAGCATCCGTACCCAACCAACGTTCAGGTGGGAGATCTAGTGTACGGCCACAGCCCGGACCTCTTCGGCGCAATAATCCCCGGATACTGGGTACACGTGGCGATAATCGCCTGGTACAACGAGAGCATTAACGATTGGATGGTCATCGAGGCCAAAATCGGGAAAGGGGTTATTCTGACTCCCCTTAAGAAGTTCCTGAGCAGGTACGATGTCGTCGCAATCCAGCGCGTTAAAACGGACGATGCCATTAAGGAGAGGGCGGTGCAGTTCGCCTACGCGCAGCTTGGCAAGCCTTACAACTACAACTACCTCAGCAAACCAAAGGTCTACAGCGACAAGTACTACTGCTCCCAGCTCGTCTGGGCGTCATACATGGTGGCCAGCAACTACAGGATAAATCTGGATGAGAACGACGGTGGCTGGAGCTGGAAGTACTTCTACTCCGTCGCCCCGCAGGAAGTCTACGACGACCCAATGACTTACACGGTCTACTACAACTCCGCTTGACCCTTAATTCTTTTTTTATTAACCCACCAGGCCAACTGATGGACGACACGTTCTACGGCACGTTTTATGTCCTCCCAGAAGGATTCTCAAAAACTTTAAATACCATAACCGCCAACCATACATCGAGGTTCGAGGTATTGGGGTGATCGCTATGGGGGGCCGCTGAAGGGATTATGGTGGTGACGACCGAGGGCATCCCCGGGTACCGTATCATTGAGGTGAAGGGGCTAGCCAGGGGAGGGGTGGTCATGGCCACCCACCTCGGCAGGGATATAATAGCCGGCTTTAGAAACCTCGTGGGCGGGGAGGTCACGGAGTACACAGAGATGATGGCAAAGGCAAGGGAGATAGCCCTCCAAAGGCTCATTCAGAGTGCCAAGGATATGGGCGCCAACGCGGTCGTCGGGATGCGTTTCATGACCTCCAACGTTGGCCAGAGAATGGCAGAGGTTTACGCCTTCGGAACCGCAGTCGTGGTTGAGAGGGGGTAGCATGAAGAGGACGGTCCTCCTCCTCTTTTTTACCCTTCTTCTGGTCGGTTACTCGGCGGCCGTAACGCCTCAGGAGGCCATGATGGAGGCTCTGAAGACCGGCAACTACTCCCTCGTCGAACCATACCTAAGTCCAACTATGGAAAGAGCCTTCTCCAGGGACGTCTTCGAGCTAACGCGGAACAGTTTAATCCACTCACACGGTGAGATAAAGGACTACGAACTAACCAGGAGCGAGAAAAAGGGTGGCTACACTGTATATTACTACCGGGTCACGGCCGAAAGGGGGAACTACACCGTCAGTGTAACCGTAAAAGACGGAAAAGTGGAGGGGTTTCACCTCACGAGCCTCCCACTGAGGTTCTCCCCCCCGGCCCTCTATCCAGTAGCCGGCGCCCTCCTGGCCTTCCTGCTGCTATGGTTCTACCTCAGAAAGCTCGGAATAGCGGAGGTGATCTTCGGCGCCGTCCTCCTCCTCATAGTTCTTGTAGTTCAGCCCCCGCTACAGGCCCTCCCAAAGTTCCTTGGGGTAAACGGGACGGCTTTCACGGTACTCTGGAGCGGCCTTATTGCTGCACTCGTCCAGGAGGTCCTCAAGTACTTCGCGGCCAGGGGTAAGCCCCTGCGAAAGGCCCTGTACATAGGCGCCGGCCTCGGTCTCGGCGAGGGCTTCTACGTTGCGGCCATCTCGATTTTCATGGGCACCGTCTCACCGCTCGCGGTCCTTGAACGTTTTCTGGTCCTGCTCTTTCACTCATCGACGACGGCCCTCTTCGCATACTCATACAAGAACGGCTGGGGGAGAACAGCGCTCCTTGCGATGGTTTTAACCCACTGGTTAATCGATTCCTTGGCAGCCTACTGGCAGTACAATCCAAGCTACTTAATACTGACCGTCAGTTACGTGACAATGGCAGTCCTGGCCATTCTCGTACTACTGAAGCTACTGCCCCTGGCAAAGCTGGAAAGGGAGGAAAACGTTAAATGGTGACCCATTTATTTTTCCGGAGGCGGTGCCTTGCTGAGGGATCCAAAGATAAAGGCCCTAAAAAAACTGAGAAAGGACCTCCGCTCCGGGCTCTACTCGTACCTGGTGCTCCTGCTCCTTGAGAAAGAGGGCGAGCTCCACGGCTACGCGATAAGAAAAAAACTTAGCGAGCTGAGCGATGGAAAACTCGTGCCGAGCGAAGGGGCCCTGTACGGCATTCTCAAGAGCCTGAAGAAGTACAAACTGGTTCAGGACACCTGGGCTGAAGTTGGCGGAAGGCCGAGGAAGTACTACTCCCTGACGAAGCTGGGCAGAGAAGTCCTGAGCGAGCTGAAGATGGAGATAGGGGCGATAATGGAGACGCTTGAAAAACTGGGGGTGGAAAAATGAAAGAGTTCGAGGTCCTGATTTCCCTTTTCCTGCTGTTTTCCTCGCTCCTCGTTCTGGCATTCAGGGGAAGACGGAACATCCTGATAGGCTTCCGCGTAGGCTACACCTATCACTAGGAAAGGGTTTGGAAGAAGGTGAACACGTTCTCCGGAACGGCGATGCTGATGATATCTCTCCTCCTGCTCGGGGTGGCCATCAAAGGCGTTTCCACCAACGTTTTCGTTCTCCTCATGGTTTCCCTCGTTATGGGCGTGGTTTCTGCGGGACTGTTCATGGCAAAGCGCGAGTACGAGCTTGAGGAGCTCCCGGAGAAAGCGCCCGAGAAACCTGGAAAGGTGATAAAACCCCCAGATTTAAAGAAGTACATCACCCTCCAGACAGCTTTTCTGGCCATCTTCACCGGCCTTTGTATAACTGGAAGAGTTCCCCGGGAAACCGCCATCGTTCTCGGCGGGGCGCTCATTCTGCTCCTCGCACTGACGTTTTTAGTTTCCCGGCCGCTGGTTTTCCAGCTGGCTCCGAAGTTCAAGGGAGTCATGGCGAAGAGGTTTGCGAAGGCACTAACTCTAGTCTCGGGCCTGACAACGACAGAGGTTGCCTTAGCGACACTCGGCTATGAAACCGGGCCGCTTGGCGTCGTCTTGCTTCTTATGACCTCGCTCGGCGTTATCTTCTACGCCGCTTTCATCGCCCTAACGGGAGCCTATGAGGAGGGCTACTACTAACACCCAAAGATTTTATCGACATCCATATTCCGATAGGTTTAAATAATTTCATGCATTCTTCAAGGTGGTGATATCATGTCCCTTGAAGGGCTCTACCGTTACGCCAGGGCGTATATGGAGCCGGGCAACGAGGGGGCGAGAAAAAGGTTCATAGAACTGTCGGAATTCTTTGAAAAGCTAAAGCTCCCCAGAGAGGGGAGGATCCTTGACCTCTGCGCTGGCACGGGAATAGCCGGAACCGCGGCGGCAAAGGCAACAAACGCCAAAAAGCTAACCCTGCTCGACCTCAGGGCCGAAGATCTAAAGAGAGTCCGAGAATGGCTCGAATTCGCAGGCCTGGGAATTGTCCCGACAAAGGTTCGCGGGGACGTGAGGGAAGTGGCAAAACTTACTGGGGAGCACGAGGTCGCGCTTCTCTTCGGCAACACCATGATACACTTCGATCCCTTCGACGCGGTCAGGATATTCTCCAACGTAGCCTTGACACTGACCGAGGACGGTGTTTTCATTGTAGAAGACACCGACAGGGTTTACAGGATATTATACAGCATCGGCTACAAGGAATTCTTCGTCGAGAGTAAGGGAGAAAACCACACCCTCGCCTCCGTCCACGAGGGATACGACGTCAGAAGGGGGACGTTCAAAAGAGCCTACTACCTACTGCCTGGCTTCAGAAAGGTGGGGGAGTTCGACTTCCACCACTGGGACCTGGCGACACAGCTGGCGATCGGGCGGATATTCTTCGGGGAAGCTAGGCTGATACGGCCGGGGGAGCACGGATTCACGCGCGTGGGGGATGTACTCTACTTCAAGCGCCCAAGAAAGGACATCGCCGTGCTTGTTCTCGACGACTTCAGCGGTCCGCGCTGAACGCTATCTCTATCTCCTGTCCCGTGTTCCCATTCTTTACGACGAGGTACTGGGGCCTTCCAATACGATGCGCTGGATAGAAACCCACGATATTACTGGAAAATCCGGAACCTGCTAATGGGATATTGACCACTTTCCAAAGGAATTAGATTTTCGTGATCGTAGTAATGCGATAATGACAGCACACAAAAGAAAGGCGGAGGGATGCAATCACAGGGCGTAGTGCTCGGGGCGCCTGTCCCTAAAGACGTCGTTCATCTCGTTGAGCTTCTTGTTCCTCGCCATCCCGAGGTCTATCTCGACAACGGCCACTTCCTCCTCATCCTCGCTCCCCACCGCCAGCACTTCGGCCCTCGGCGATGCTATCGTGCTCTTACCGATGAACCTCAATCCAAACTCCTCGCCGATCCTGTTGGCGGTTATCGTGTAGACACGGTTCTCCAGGGCCCGTATGGGCATCGCCCTGGGGGCGTAGGGCATCACCAAGTTGCTGGGGTGGGCTATGATGCCGGCCCCTTTGAGGGCGAGCGTTCTCGCGGACTCCGGGAAGAACCAGTCGAAACATATCATAACGCCGACCTTTGCGATCCCGAGGTTGAAAACATGGAAGCCCAGATCCCCAGGTTCAAAGAATAGCTTCTCACGGTAGAAGAGGTGAACCTTGCGGTATTTGCCTATGTATCCGCTGCCTATTGGGCCGGTAACGACCGCGGAATTGTACAGCCTTCCCCTCTCGTCCCTCTCTGCCGTCCCCGCGACAATGAAGACACCGAGCTCTCTGGAGAGCTCCATGAGGAACTGGGTTGTGGGTCCGTCGGGTATCTGACCTGCGACTTCCAGAACCTCCTCCCTGCTCCTGAAGTTGTAGCCCGTGTCAAAGAGCTCCGGAAGGACGATGAGTTCCGCGCCTTCATCGGCGGCGGCACGTATCAGCTCCCCCGCCCTGGAATAGTTCGCCTCAGGCTCAAGAAAAACGGGTTCCATCTGGACATAGGCCACCCTCATAATACCACCAAAGAAGTTACGTCAACCAGGTTGATAAAAGTAGTGGGTCGAAACTCCGTAGCGAGAGCAACCGTAACATCGAAATCAAGGATTATATACAATTTAAACAATCAATGTGTTACAATACAAAACGCATAAGGCAAATTAATAGCATTAAACCTCTAAAAAACACAGAAACCCCTTGCAAAGTACGGGAAAAAACAGATTCTAAAAAGGAACCTCCTAATCTTTAACGGGGCAAAGGGGGGGTTAAAAATGCCGTTGGGCTGTACAAAATTATTGCGGCGAGAACGAGGGAAAAACTTAAAAGGCAACCTCCACAGCTAAGCTTGCTAGTGAGGTGATGCTCATGAAGAGGAGACCGAGGAAGTGGAAGAAGAAGGGCAGGATGCGCTGGAAGTGGATGAAGAAAAGGATCAGGCGCCTCAAAAGACAGAGAAGGAAGGAGCGCGGGCTCTGAGTTCCGCCCTCCCTTTTAAAGTTCTCTTTTGGTGATCATATGGACTTTTCTGGAGAGTTCCAAAGGCTCTCCCTTGAGATTGAAACGGAAAACGGCAGGGCACTTCTGATGGCGGATCCTCACATAGGCTTTGAGCTCTCCAGGGGACTGAGGGTCAGAACCCGATTCGAAGAGCATCTAGCAGCGTTCATCCTAGAGAGTGACCCAGATATCCTCGTAATTCTGGGCGATGTAAAGGAACCGATAGGGCTGAGCTTCACGATGAAACGCATTTTAACGTGCTTCTTCTCCGAAATACGTGAGGTGCCCACGGTAATAACAAGAGGCAACCACGACGGAAGGATCGAGGAAGTAACGGCGAGATTTCCCGACGTGGAGGTTGTTGATCACCTGCTCCTGGGGGACCTTCTCTTCCTGCACGGCCACACGAAACTGCCAGATGTGGATTTCAAGGAAGCCTACCTCGGACATATTCACCCCACCTACACGTTCAACTCGAACGGTGTTAGGAGGAGAGTAAAAGTGCTACTGCGTGTCGGACGGTTCCTGATGCTGCCCTCAGTGAACCCGTTTATAGAAGGATTAGATGTAAGGGAAGGGATACTTATGGTGCCGTTCCTGAAATTCGCCAAATGGGGCGATATCTTCCTGAACGACGGGACGTACCTCGGCAGGGTGAGATTTGAAGGGAGCAGCGCCCATATCATGAAACCCCCACACCTTAAGGGGAGAGGCTTAAGAAGAAAAAGGACAAAATAAAGAAAAACGTCAAATTTCACTTTTTCACAGGGTTTGGCAGGGTTTCCATATGATTTAGCTTCAAAACGTCTTTGAGTGGGCCTGCTCAGGACCTTCAATGAGACTCCAGCACCGAGGAGGATTAGGACGGGGAGGCTGAGGGTGTGGATGATTAGTCCGATGAGGACGCTTAGTTTTCGGCTGATTTTATCTGCTACTCCTCCTGTCGGGACTTCAAAAAGGACGTATCCGGCGGCCATTACTGCCGTTGTGGTTCCTATTTGAGCGTAGTTGAATCCTTTAGTCAGGTAGTAGATGATGAGGATATTTCCGACGAAGCCCGTGCTTATCAGGGTGTAAAAGAGCCTGTACTTTTGAAGTAAGCCCATTTAACGTCCCCCAACGTGGTTTTAGCGATTTGTCTCTCAATTTCTTAATGTAGAATGCTTTTGTCTTTGTGCACCAAAATAGAACTCACTAATTATGGTTATCCAAAAACATATTGCGACGAGCAGAGCTTTGAAATTTGTGTTCTATCAATACCCAAAATCGAGTTTAGTTTGTCCAGGTGTTCCATTGACGGGATTAATAGAGGGCAAACCTTATTAAGGCCCTATGAAAATAAGGTTTCATAGGTGCGATATTAAGAGGTCAGGTGACGGGGATGAGCGATATCTACGAGAAGCTTGAGACGCTACTGCGTTCTCTAGGAGTGAAGAAGACGGAGCTCAGGATATACCGGCTCCTGCTCAACAGGAACGAACCCATGAGAATAACCGAGATACAGCGGGAGCTCAACATAAGTGAGAGGAGCGTTCGCGAGCACGTGCTGAGTCTCTACAGAAGGGGGATACTGAAGAGGACCCTAATCCAGCAGGGGTGGCTCGGGTACGTCTACACCGCGGTCTCCCCCAGCGAGGTCCTCGAAAACCTCAAAGAGAACATCATAAAGAAAATCAACGAAATCGAAAGGGAGCTCAAGAACTCCCCTAGCCAGAATGGACAGACCTAACCATTCCCGCCTCCTCAAGAAGACCAACGAGCTCCGCCAACACCCCCCGGTTCACTTTCCCGTACTCCTCCTCAAGCGCCTTGAAGGCCTCCTCCCTCGGCAGGAGCTCACCGAGCATGAGGAGTTCATGGAGCTGCACCAAGACCTTTCTGTCCTTGGTCAATTCTTTAAACTTCCCAACAAGGGATGGAGCTACCCTTTTAACAACGTCTTCGTTTACAAGGCCCTTAATTACCCAGTCGAGCCACGGGTACCTCCCAATTTCATGTCCACTCTCGATGCCGAGGAACCTCGAGTCCCTGGCGAGACCCCACATGACGAGCTTCTCCGCCACCTCCGTATTTCCCTCCATCCCAAGCTCACCGAGGTACTTCATTGCGTAGCCCCTTGCAAAGCGTCCGAGTTCATCCTCTCCGGCTTCAGCGAGGGCAAGTGCCGCTGCCGTGACCGCACGCCCTATCACCTCCACGCTCTCCTTGCTGACCTTATCCACCGTGTCCTCGCTGGAGTGGTAGAACCGGTCTGGCCAGGTTATCGACATAACCGCAGGGACACCGAAGAAGTTGAAGACGTCGTGGTCGCTACCCATCTCGTACGGGTAGGATTTAAACCGGAGCTTCGGTAGCGGGGAGCCCGAAAGACTCTCTCCCACCGCGTTGGTCATCCCAAGGAAGTACTCCATCAGACCGGAGACTACAGAGAACCGGGAGAGTGGTGTTCTAACCAGCATCAAGGTCGAACCCGCCCGATCCCAGCTTCCAGCAACCATGTCTAGGTTCACAACTGCGTAGTACCTATTCAGGTCTGCGTGGCGCTCTATGAATGCCTGAGTGCCGTAGTACTCAGGAACCCAGAGGAACGCAAAGCCAAAGCGAAAGGAATCCCTGTAAAGGGCATTCAGAACCCTGGCAAGTTCCACAAGCGTTGCACTCCCGCTCGCGTTATCGTTGGCCCCCGGCTTCGGATGACAGAGGTGAGCGGTGAACAGAATAAACGGCGGCTTCCCAATCTCGGCGTAGAGGATCGGGAGAACCTGGTGCTCTCTGACCTCCACCTCAATTGAACCACTGGCCTCCACTCTCCCACCGGAGAGAACCTTCGAGATGGCCTCCCTCGCCCACGTTTCTGGAACCGCAAAGGCGGGTATCCTGGCCCATTCCATGTCCTCTTTTGTCAGAAACAGGCCTATGTACGGGACGGCATTTCCCGTTCCTTCACGGTACGCTATGAAGGCCACGGCACCAGACTCGTTGGCCTTTCTGTAAGCTTCCCTCCAGGATTTCCCAACCAGAACCACCCTGCCCTTCGCCAGTTTCCAGTCCTCGTCCCTGAGTATGGGGAAGACATCACCCTTGAAGCTTCCACCGGGGGAGTGGGCCAGCGAGACGAGGGGTGTTTCCCAGGAGCCGAGCTCCCTCCCATTGAATCGAATTTCTGCCCTGATCAAGTCCCACGCTATCGGACTTCTGAGGGTCAAGTACCATTCGGACCCATCGTAAACGTCCCCGTAGAGAATGGCCTGTATGCCCAATAACTCAAGTTCCTCACGCAGGAACCTGGCGGCCTCAACAAGTTCCTTCGAACCCTGAATGCGGTGGAACTGACTTATCTCCGAGATGTAATGGAGAACCTTCGTGGAATCAAAAAGTCTGGCTTCGTCTAGAAAGCGTCTCATGAACATCCCCAACGAGTATTTGAATGAAGGGATATTTAAGCTGTTGCCCGGTGAGGAATGAAAACTCAAAAACCCAGGCGAAGCATCTTGGGTGGCCTTATGTTCTTCAGTGTGTCCAGGAGATCGGGGGGAAGATAAAGCCGCGTGGTTTCAATGAACCTGATGAACTCCCCTTCAATCTCCTCCGAAGTCTCCTCAAATGGGAAAACCTCCGGGGCTCCACGTCCATCCAGGATGGGGGCCCCCTTACCGAGGCCTTTTCTGATGTCCTCCTCCTTCTTCTTTGCTCCCTCCGCTTTTCCCCGCCGATATGCATCCCGTACAAGCTCAAGAACCCCAAGCTCTTCCGCAAGGGAGTACATCTGAACCTTCTTCCGTCGTATCCATCCCGCCCATTCGCTGTGTCCCCCGTAACCCACGAAGTAGCCGAAGCGGTAGGCCTCCTCAACCAGACGTTTGAGCTCGGAGGAGTCCCCCATTCTCCCACCTCAAAACGGGGCCTCAGGGTAGACCCTAAGCCCTTCATCGGTGAAGCGTATCCTCTTGAGGTTGCTGTCGTGAGGAATCCCGTGCATCTTGAGAACCTGGAGGGCACGGATCATCTGGTAGTTCCGCATGAAGTGGTGGATTACGATGACCCCATCGGCCAGGTAGTACTCGTCTGTGTACGTCTCAGAGCTAAGCATTTCGGAGACAAGGACCGTGGTAACGTTCATCTTCTGCAGTTTCCTGACGAACCTGCCCATGGCTATACGTTTGTTCTCGGCGTCGCGCGTTGAGTACTCAAGGGACGTGAAAGAGTCCACGACCACACGTTTGGCATTCTCCGCCTCCACAACATGGAGTATTGAGCCGAACAGATCGTTCCACGTGAACTTGTACTCGGATTCAAATATCATCCTCCCGAGGTCGTGGAGGGTTATCCTCTTTGATTTGACGTAGTCCAAAAGCCCGAAGTTGTATTTGAGCATGTTCTGGATGATTATCTCCGGGTGCTCAATCAGTGATATGAAAACCCCCTTCTCATCGTTTTTCGCCCCCTCTACGAGAAACTGCATCCCCAGGGTGGTTTTCCCGCTACCGGGTGGCCCTACCACAAGGTAGACCCTACCTGGAAGGAACCCGCCATTCAGCAGATCATCGAGTCCAGGAACCCCGCTTGGTACCCTTTCCAATGTCCTCAGAAGGTCTCCCACGTACATGCTATCCCCCACCCGAATATACAGTGGAGGTATTTAAGTTTGTGGTCTCCAGTATGAGGTCATCTCAATGGAGGACCAAATAGAGATTAATATAACATAAAGTTATAAAACTGCAATATCACCTGGATCAACCCCACGTAACGTGCCGGTTGAAGAGGAAGCGGACGATGAAGGAGAAACCAATTCCCACAAGGTTCGCGATGAGGTAGTTCATCCCGAAGAGGATCAATCCGGCGTAGACCATCCACTGGACAACCGCGCCTGTAAATGCGGCGAGATGGAAGTTCAGAAGCCGATTCGGCAGGGGCTTCCCCCGGACGTCCCTGAAGGTCCAGATATCGTTCCAGGCGAAGTTGTTGAGTATCGCCAGCTCCGTGGCGGCCACGTTGGCCAGTATCTTGTCCCAGCCCGGGAACGTCACAAACGCCCAGAGAAATCCCTCATTGACCAGTATTCCAGAAGCCCCGACTACCGAAAACTTGATGAGCCTGTCCAGTTCGCCTTCCCATTTCATCAGCCTCAGCACGTGCCGGAGGTAGTTCCACATAGTTCTGCCGCTCAGCTTGCTCTCGCCCGCCCTCCGGAGTCCGAACGTGAACGGGACCTCAACAACCTCCAGGTAGTGCCCTTTAATAAGAACCTCCATCAGTATCTTAAAACCAACGGGATTGAGCTCGGCCCCCGCGATAACCTCCCGCCTGAGGGCAAAGAAGCCGCTCACGGGATCTTTAACGTCCCTTATCTTTGGCAGGGCCAGTCTCCCGATGAGGATGGCCCCTTTGGAGATCAGCTTCCGGTACCAGTACCAGTTCCTTACCCGCCCCCCATGAACGTACCGCGATCCTATGGCCACATCAGCCCCTCCCTCAATCGCCCCCACGAGTTCGGGAATCTTCTCGGGAGGGTGCTGAAGATCGGCGTCCATGACAACAAAAACGTCTCCAGATGCCTCTTTAAATCCCCTTATCACCGCAGAGGAAAGGCCCTTCTCACCAACCCTTCTGATAACCCTAACCGGATACCTCTCTCCAAGTTCCAAGGCCAGCTCCCAGGTTCCATCGGGGGAATCATCATCCACAACGATGATCTCGTAGTCACGTCCATTGAGTGCCCGGTCGATCCTCTCAAAGAGTTCTCCAAGGTTGTCCCTTTCATTGTAAGTCGGAATGATTACGGATACCTTCATGCCTATCCTCCCCAGGGTGGGACTGATAACGCCGCAAACTTTATAAGTTTTACAAATTCTCTAAGGGCGGGTATGGGGCCGTGGGGTAGCTTGGCCTATCCTTCCGGCTTCGGGAGCCGGGGACCCGAGTTCGAATCTCGGCGGCCCCACCATAACAGCCTTTTCTGAAGAAAGCAGTGACGGGAAGAGCGCGTGCGATTCTAAAAATGCTTGTTTTTAGGTGGTTTACTCCCCAGTTGCACATCTACAGCGTTTCACTCTCCACAAGGCGTCCGAAAAAATGCCAGAACAAAAAGCGAAACCCGTTTAACCGCATTTTCAGAGCCAGGGGGCCCGTCATACGGGCAAGAGTTTACATACGTTAGCTCCAGTCAATTTAACAGATATTGTCCCAGATACAACTAGGGGTTCATTTCAAAACTTTGCCCCGCAAAGTTTCGAGGGATAAAATTTATAAATACCGCCCTGAACCTACCAACGGGTATAGCCCCGTGGTGTAGCGGCCAAGCATCGGGGACTCTGGATCCCTGGACCGGGGTTCGAATCCCCGCGGGGCTACCAAAGCCCCAAATTCATAACATGTACATTCTCGAATTTCAAACCGCATGTTATACTTCATTTAGTACTATTTGATCTTGGGACTTGCCCCAGCTATGTGATTTTTGCGGGTTATGCTCCCACGTTAGTTGGGACGTGCATTTTAAATCCTCCTCTCTCGAGTTGTGTTGTAAAATATCCAATATCTTGCTAAATTAAGCATGGGGACAGGCTAGTTCCCCGGCGCCGCTATGGAACATACAACCCGGTTCACACGAAAAACGCCTTATAAACGGAGTTATCCACCAGATTCCTGTTTTCGAACTTTTAGAGCAGGTTTAAATACCCCTTTACATTACATAGTTTAAGACTGGACCTTACTCCAGTCGGGAGGTCGTAGTCATGGGTAGGGACTTTGAGAGTGAGATTGTGGATATGCTTCGAGGGAGAGAACTCACAGTTGCGTTTATCACCCGCTTTCTGATGGAGAGGGGTTTTGAGATCACCAGACAGAAGGTGGAGAGGACACTGAGACGACTGGTCAACACGGGCATCGTCGAGGCCAGAATCGGAAACAACGGCAGAAAGCACTACAGGTTGGCACGGTGATCGCCATGGGGGCCTCCTCGGTCATACTTGGCAACAGCAGGAGGATGCTGCTCATAGAGTACCTCCGCAGTTGCGAAGGAAAGGCCGAGCTGAGGGACGTGGTCGAGTTCATAGCCAAGAACGAGGGTAACACCGACCGAAAGCACCGAAAGAGTGTCTACGTGAGCCTCGTTCAAACACATATCCCCAAGCTGGAACGGGAGGGTGTCATAGCCCTGAAGCATGGGGTGATAACCCTTGTCAGGGTCCCCAACGACGTTACAGTTTATATGGAGACCGTAAAGAAGAACGATATAAGCTGGAGTTCCTTCTACATAGGTCTCTCCCTGATATTCTTTATAACGGCAATCTACCTGAACAACCTCCACCTTGCGCTGGCCTCAATTATCTACGCCGGCGTTGGCGTTGTCCACCACAGAAAGATGAGACGTATCTGACCGCCATCCCCAGGGTAATCCCCCGTTACCGGCCGTTAACCTGCCATTTCATATATACCCCAACGGCCCAAGTAATGGACAGGCAACCCACGCGGTTGCACGAGGCACTGCGTTGATTTCACCGTTGCAGTGGTTGTGAGTGTATACAAGGTTTAGGGATGAACCCCACTTCACCGCTCGCTTCCTTCTCCACAGTGCCTCCTGATTCGGAGGCGAAAAAGATGAGAAAGAATATTGCCCTTGGAATTTTTGGCCTGCTGGTGGCCTTTGGCCTTGTATTGGGGGCCGGAGCCAACTTCAGGGACTACAACGCTGACAGGAGTGTCCACTGGGACATCGTCAGCGATGACAACGAGCTCATCGACCTGACGCCCATTCAGCCCTACGCATACATAAACGAGGGTGGCGTTCTGGTGGTTGACATAAGCCCGGACAATCCGAACTACCCAGGTTACGGCCAGGGTCTTAGCCCGAACTCGGAGTACAACTTCGACGAGGTCTTTGAGGTAAGCAACGACCTCTGGGAGAACAACATGAGTATAGTTGTCAGGATTACCAACGCCAACACCGCGATACAGTTCTACGGCGCAGACCACGACATCCACGATGCCAGCACCGGCAACATCGTCTACGCCAGTGACATGGCGAAAAACGACGTCTGCTTCGTCGTTGGTCCAGGAGAGGCCGTTAAGGTCGGCATGGACTTTACAGTTGGCAACGCAGCTCTGAACACCACAGAGAGCAGCAACATACATATAGAGGCCTACAGGCTCGGCACCGAACCCGCAGAACTGGCCGGAAAGTGTGGGCAGTGAGGTGAAGAAAGATGAACAAGCTATTTGGACTGGCTTTACTGATGGTTGGAATGCTCCTGGCAGTTGGAGCCGGGGCCAACTTCAGGTACTACTCCGCCGACAGGCAGGCGAGCTTCGACGTCGTCGCGGATGACAACGAGCTCATCGACCTGACGGCCCTTCAGCCTTACGTGACCTACGACGCTGGAAAGCTCTACGTGGACATAACCCAGTACAACCCGAACTACCCGGAGGGTGCAGGCCAGGGCATGAGCCCGAACACAACGTACGTCTTTGAGGAGATGTTTGAGGTAAGCAATGAGCTCTGGGAGAACAACCAGACCGAGTACCCGATATGCGTCGACATAAAGACCAACCATGAGGGTGTCCTGCTCTTCGCCGGGAACTACACCAACCCGATTGCAGGACCGGCCAACAACCTGGAGTTCACGGTCTACCACGGAAACCCCGTGCCCATTGGAATGATATTCGACAACACAAACGCAACCCTCGGAAACTATCAGTTCCAGATGAGCATAGAAGCCCATGCCGGGGCCTGTGAACAGTGATTTCTTTCCGGGGCCTTTGCCCCAAACCCTTTGAGGGGGGGTGCCCATGAAAAAACTAATCGAACTCATCCTTGCGGTCATCATCTTGGTTTTCATTATAGGCTCATTAGCGGGCTTCCTCCTCAACAGACCGGTTTTTCTGTCGTACGCTTATTCCAAGAGCATGACCCCCACTATAGATAAGGGCGACCTCTTCATCATGAATCCCTTAGCCAGAAACTTCGACGTTGGTGACATCATCGTATTTCACAGGCACGGGGGCTGGACCGTTCACAGGATCTTCGCGGTCACCGATGATGGCTTCATAACCAAGGGAGATAACAACGTAGCCACCGATCAGCAGGATGGGCTTTATCCCCCGGTTAAGAGACCGGATATAGCCGGAAAAGTCGTTGTTCTCTTTAGAAAACCCCTCGTCATCCGCGGTGGTGGAGCGTTTATTCAATCCGCCAGGGCAAAGCTAAGCAACGTCTACGTCATAGCGGTTCTCCTATTCATTGGGGCGTTTCTAACGTTCTCCGGGAGCTCCAAAAGGAGGAAGAGGATAAAGTATTACCGGGTAAGTGTTAGAACCCTCTACGCAGCCATATCAGTGCTCATCATAGCGGGCTTCCTTTTCGTAACGGTTGCATCTTGGGGAACGCTGGCCTTCACCTACTCCTCTACCCTCGCGGGCGGTCAGCGGGCCGGCTGGTACCTTCCCGGTTCAACCTTCGAGAAGAACTTAAGTGTGGAAAACAGGGCAGTTTACCCCTTTTACTACTTTGTAAGTGGGGGAAACGAGAGGGTAGAACTCCTGGGCCCCACGTTCCTCCGCCTCGATGGTGGTTCAAGCGCCAGCGTTTTGGCTCACGTTACTGTTCCAACAGACACCAGGATCTACCGCGAGGAGTTCCAAGTAAGGTCGTATCCGGCCATTCTACCGGTGTCCCTCGTCACGTTCCTGTACTCCTTCAACCCGTACCTGCCGCTCGTTGCATATGCTCTCTTCCTGTCGGCAGTCCTGTGGACCTTCTACGTTCTTTCAGGGGTTTCTGAGGGGGATATTCTTAGAATCAGGAAGCGGAGAGGAAGTCTCCTCTCCAAGATACTCGGAGATGGTTAGTATGAGAAAAGTCATGATATTCACGGCCTTCCTGCTTGGACTGCTCCTCATCATGGGTTCGAGTGGGAACTTTCGGGCTTACACATCACAGAGGAGCGCGGAATTCACGGTGGTTAATGGTAGCAATTCATACGTCGCCTACCGCTGTCTTTCAGAGCCGGTTCCCGTCAATGCAAGCTCCGGCGTCGACTTCACCGCGATAATCGTTGAGAACCTGATGGACAAATTAATAACCGTGCACGTCGTCGGTGACTACTCAAACCTACCGGACGGGCTCAACGGCAGCGTTGACAGTTCCACCTATACACTTGAACCGGGCGAGTCCGTCTCAATCGGAGGAAGTTTCTCTACGGGCGACGAAGTTACCAGCGGAACCTACGGTGTTCCACTCACTGTCTACGCCCAGTGGGAAGGGGGAAGCGCCGAGCTGAGGGACTGTTCCATGTACGCTAAGGTTGAACAGCCGACCTACGTTCTAAAGAAGGGCATAGTGGGGGGTGTTTATGAGTACACGGTTGGGGAGTGGTATACAATAACACTACAGCTCAACTTCACGAACAACGGCCCGGACGGCGACTTCGTCATAAAGGACGTTATTCCCAACCCCGGATGGAGGGCATTTTACCTGGTGGGCCCGCCCCAGCCAAGCTCGGGCAACGCCGACATGTTTATCAGCGCCGGCCACTGCGGTTGTGCCGGCTGGCTAATAGTGTGGCACGTCCACGTGGCCCATGGAGAGACCGTGACCCTAAACATCCCCATGGAAGCGGTTTTCTTCTGCAGTGGGAACTACATTCTCAACTGTGGGGCGCATCTGTGCGGGACGCACGTCGTCTCGAACCGCATCACCGTTCATGTAGCTGGAGGTAGATGACCATGAAGTTTTATGAAAAGATCGATAAAAAACGGACCATCCTGATTGGGATTGCCGTTTCAATTTCCCTCGCCGTTCTGTTCGGGGCCTACTCTGGTCTGGCCTACTCACGGACCCCAATAACGACGAAGGCAACGTATTCCACACTGTACACGGAGGAAGGGCACTTTAGACACACCGGGATATTCTCCAACGAGACCATCTACAAGAGTGGAGTATCGCTCAATTACTACCCGTCGAAGATAACCGAGGAACTGCTGGGGAACTACACGTTCAGGTTATCCCCACAGGCCACTGGCAGATACGAGGCGGCACTTCACGTCAACTACTACGTGTCGTCCGCCAGGAAGAAGGTGTACATCCTCAACGAAACGTCGTTCATTGGCCGGGGAGCATTTTCGGGCTCGTTTACCATACCGGTACATCTCAACATGACCGAGCTCGACGAGAGGCTTAAGGAGATACGGGAGGGCACCGGACTCTACCGTGCCGAGAGGGAAGTCTATATAACGGTCAAAGTGCTGAGCGACGATAAAGAGCCCTTTACTCAGGAAATCCGGCTAAACCGCGACGCCTCAGGGATGCTCTATTTCACGGGGTCCGACAAGGAATACAGAAAGGTCGTCCGGAACGTCAGCACAACGACGAACTCACTCTCCTTTGTAGGCTCGGACGTCGGGGTTTCAACTGCCAGAACGGTCTTCCCTGCGATGGCGTTGCTCTTCGCAATTCCCCCAGCGGGCTTCATCTACACCAAGAGGGAGAGGAAGCTGGACAAGCTCAAGGGACTAAGGAAGTACGTAGTCGAGGGGACGGCACCTTCAGCAGAGAGAAAGATCGAACTATCCTCGCCCAAGGACCTTGAAAGAGTTTTTGAACTTGTTGATCGGCCCATAGTCCATTACCGTGATGGCGAGACCGATGTCTATGTCGTAACCGATGGTGGAACAGTTTACGAGTATCGGGCTTCCTAGCCCGACCAACAACTTTAAAAGACCTACCCGAAAGCCTAACCTAGAAGTTCTTCAAGAGGTAAGAGGTGATTAGAGATGAACCCGTTCCACGACATAGAACCCGGACCGGAGGTTCCAGAGGTAGTAAACGCCGTCATAGAAATCCCTAAGGGGAGCAGGAACAAATACGAGCTCGACAAGAAACACGGCCTTATAAAACTCGACCGCGTTCTCTACAGCCCGTTCTTCTACCCGGTCGACTACGGAATCATCCCCCAGACCTACTACGACGATGGAGACCCCTTCGACATAATGGTCATCATGCGCGAGCCGGTCTACCCGCTCACCCTTATCGAGAGCAGGCCGATAGGCATTATGAAGATGAACGACAGCGGCGATAAGGACTGGAAAGTTCTCGCCGTCCCCGTTGACGACCCGTACTTCAAGGAATGGAAGGACATAGATGACGTTCCCAAGTCTTTCCTCGACGAAATCGCTCATTTCTTCAGGCGCTATAAGGAGCTCCAGGGCAAGACCACCGTCGTTGAGGGTTGGGGCAACGCCGAGGAGGCCAAGAGGGAGATCCTCCGCTCCATTGAGATGTACAAAGAGAAGTTCGGAAAGAAGGAGTGAGCCTCCTCCAACTTTTTTCAGGAGGTAAAGCCATGTACAAACTCCTAACGGTTAAGGACATCGTCAGAATCCCCCCCAAGATGTTCACCGTGGACCCAAAGGAAGCCGCGAAGATCGTGCTCCGCGAGACGTACGAGGGCATCTACGACAGGGATGAGGGCGTGGTGCTCTCCATCCTGGACGTCAGGGAGATAGGTCCGGGGCTCATAGTACCCGGCGATGGTGCGACGTATCACGACGTCGTTTTCGACGTTCTGGTGTGGAAGCCCGAGATGCACGAGGTCGTTGAGGGGGAGGTCGTCGATGTGGCCCCCTACGGGGCTTTCATCAGGATCGGTCCCGTTGATGGCCTTGTTCACATCTCCCAGCTGATGGATGACTACGTCGTCTTCGACGAGAAGAACAAACAGTTCGTCGGTAAAGAGACAAGGAGAACACTTCAGCTTGGCGACAAGGTTCGCGCAAGGATAATAGCGGTCAGCATAAAGAGCAAGGTCATACGGGAGAACAAGGTAGGCCTCACCATGCGCCAGCCAGGACTCGGAAAGGAGGATTGGATAGAAAAGGAGAAGCGCAAGGAGGCCGAAACATGACCAAAGAGAGGGCATGCAGACACTGCCACTACATAACCACAGAGGACCGCTGCCCGGTCTGCGGCAGCAGGGACCTGAGCGAAGAGTGGTTCGACTTGGTGATAATCTCAGATCCCGAAAACAGCAGAATCGCCCAAAAATTGGGCGTTACCGTGCCCGGAAAGTACGCTATAAGGGTTAGATGATGTACTTCAGATTAACCTCCGACCTGCGGAAACTCCTGAAGGAGCCCCTCGGCCGGCTTGAGAGGGGTGAAATCCCCGAACCGTACCTTCGGGCCAGGGGAGAACTCGAGAGAGCAGGTTACCTGATTACAGTGGGGGACGTTGTCACGGAGAACGTCCTTAAACTTGGGTTGAAGCCCGCGGTGGCCATATACGACCACCGAACCCACAGAAGGGAGTACGACCCGGACATAACAGACAGTGCAGTTGTTATGACCGTTCAAAATCCGCCGGGGACTATAACGAAAGCTTTATTAAACGCGATTAGAAAGGGCTTCCTGCTCGCCAAGCGAGGGAGAAGGGTCTACATAAAGGTGAACGGCGAGGAAGACCTCGCGGCGATTCCAGCCGTGCTCTACGCCCCAGAAGGGTCGGTGGTGGTTTACGGGCAGCCGAACGAGGGGGTAGTGCTTATAAAGGTAACATCCGAATGCAAGCTCAAGTGCGGAAAACTCATGTCGAAGATGGAGGTGATTCAAGATGGAGATTAAGGTTACCGAGATTAAAGAGAACAAGCTCCTCGGAAGGAAGGAGATACACTTCGACGTCCTCCATGAGGGAGAGGCCACACCCTCCAGGAAGGAAGTAAAGGGCAAACTCGTCGCAATGCTCGACCTGAACCCAGAGACAACGGTCGTTCAGTACATCAGGTCATTCTTCGGAAGCCACGTGAGCAGGGGGTACGCAAAGGCCTACGAGAGCAGGGAAAGAATGATGAACGTCGAGCCGGAGTACATCCTAATTAGAGACGGGATCCTTCAGAAGAGTGAGGAGTGAGGTGGTGGTTTAAATGGCCAAGGGAAAGAAGAAAACCAGCCAGAAATGGAAGCTCTACGAGGTACAGGGGGGGAAGATAAAGAGGAAAAACCGCTTCTGCCCCCGCTGCGGTCCGGGTATCTTCATGGCAGACCACGGCGACCGCTGGGCATGCGGAAGGTGCGGCTACACCGAATGGAAGAAGAAGTGATTTCTTTTTCCTTCCATTTAAAACCGCTTTTCTACGGGCATCTGGGATGAGGAGAATTGCCAACGTACTACGGCCTCAACCTCAAACTCCATCCTCAGGTCTACGAGCCCGCGGAGGATACCTTCCTCCTAGCTGAAAACCTCGCGGTCAGCGAAGGGGATACAGCCCTCGACGTTGGCACGGGCACGGGACTGATAGCCCTTCTGATGGCGAGGAAAGCCAGCTTTGTCCTCGGTGTGGACATCAATCCCCTCTCAGTTGAATTCGCCAAAGAGAACGCCCGACTCAACGGGATCACCAACGTGGAGTTTCGCTTAAGCGACCTCTTTGAGAACGTCCGCGAAAAGTTCGACGTGATAACGTTCAACGCCCCCTACCTGCCAGGTGAACCTGAGGAACCGATAGACCTAGCCCTGGTTGGGGGGAAAGACGGACGAGAAGTTATCGATAGGTTCATCGAGAGGGCAACGGAGCACCTCAAACCCGGGGGAATCGTCCAGATAGTTCAGAGTTCAGTGACGGGGATAGACGAAACACTGAGAAAACTGGGGGAAAAGGGGCTGACTGGAAAGACCGTGGCTAAGAAACATATGTTCTTCGAAGACATAGTTCTGATAAACGGCCGTGCACCCGTCAGGCGAGACGATAACGTGGAACCTCAAACATGAGTTTAACCCGCGGGTATCCCTCGGATTCAACGTCCTCCTCGAAGAAGTTGATATGTATCTCCCTCGCTTTGATCTCGGGTTCGGGTTTTATTCGCTCAAACATGAATTGGAAGGTCTCTTAACCCCTTTTAAACCTTTCGCAAATTGCCGAACTATTTTTCGACGATAAAATAACCAAACCACATCGCCAGGCCATCACATTTTTAAGAAGACCCGAGAAAGCTCACTCAGAGGGAGATTTAGGTGAGGCTAATGGCGATAACATTTGTATTAAACCCCAACATGCCCGAGAAGATAACGGACCTCTTCAGGAAACAGCACTACGCGCTCGTGGGCAGGCACAGCTCGGTGAAGCTCTGCCACTGGCTCAAGGAGAGCATAAAGCACGACCGCTTCTGCTACAAGCAGAAGTTCTACAACATACACTCCCACCGCTGCCTGCAGATGACGCCTGTTACGGCATGGTGCACCCACAACTGCATATTCTGCTGGCGCCCGATGGAGGGCTTCCTCGGCACGGAGCTACCACAGCCCTGGGATGACCCAGCATTCATCGTCGAGGAGAGCATAAAAGCCCAGAGAAAACTCCTCGTCGGCTACAAGGGAATGCCCGGCATAAACATGAAGAAGTTCGAGGAGGCATGGAACCCCAAGCACGCAGCCATAAGCCTATCCGGCGAGTCGATGCTCTACCCCTACATGGGCGACCTGGTGGAGGAGTTCCACAAGCGCGGATTTACCACCTTCATCGTCACCAACGGAACCGTTCCGGAGAGGCTCGAGGAGATGAAGAGAGAGGACAAGCTGCCGAGCCAGCTCTACGTATCCCTCACCGCCCCGGACATCGAGACCTACAACCGGGTGAACGTCCCCATGATTCCGGACGGATGGGAGAAGATAAAGAAGACGCTGGGACTCATGAATGACGCCCAGACCAGGACGGTGGTAAGGCTGACCCTCGTCAAGGGCGAGAACATGGGCAACCCCGAGGGCTACGCGAAGCTGATAAAGCTCGCCAACCCGATGTTCATTGAGGCAAAAGCCTACATGTTCGTCGGATTCTCGCGCAACAGGCTCACCATCAACAACATGCCGAGGCACGAGGAGATTAAGGCCTTCGCCGAGGAGCTGGTGAAGCACCTGCCCGGCTACCACATCGAGGATGAATACGAGCCGAGCAGGGTCGTGCTCATAATGCGCGACGACGTTGATCCCCACGGAACCGGAATCGGTGGCAGATTCATAAAGCACTGAGGCCTGTCCCTTTGTTTTATAAGTTTT
>NZ_JALSLB010000027.1 GCF_026988555.1 Thermococcus sp.
AACTCGGTGATGCTGGAAAGCCTCGTAAGGAAGTACTTCGGTGAGCCAGTCTTTTACGGAGTCTTTCCTGACGACGAAGAAGATATAAGGGGCGCAATAGAGAGGGCCAAGAATGAGAACGACCTCATTTTGGTTACCGGAGGTTCTGCCTTCGGCGATAAGGACTTCGCCCACCGCTTCGTCAAACTCCTTTTCCATGGAACGACGATAAAACCGGGGAGACCCATAGGCTATGGCGAGCGGATCTTCATAATGAGTGGTTATCCAGCGGCTGTCTTTGCCCAGTTCCACCTCTACGTCAAACATGCCCTGGCAGAGCTCGTCGGTGCTAAGAACTACGAGGTTCGCGTTAAAGCAACGCTCACCGAGCGTGCATCAAGCCAGCTCGGAAGACACGAGTTCGTGAAGGTGTGGTACGAGAACGGGGAAGCCAGACCGATCAAAAAGAAGGGCAGCGGAATAATAAGCTCGCTCGTGGAGAGCAACGGTTATATAGTTATCCCGGAGGACAGTGAGGGGTACCTCGAGGGAGAGACCGTGGAAGCCGTGCTCTACTGAGGTCAAGGGCATCTGTACAGAACGGACTGGGAAAGGCCCGCCTCTCTGTTTTCTTCGTTTGGGGGTGAGATATGGCCCGCCCGTAACACCCGCCCCCATCGAAGCCTACGGCAGAACTCGGGCGGGTTAACCCAGGCGGGCCGAGAAGTGTGCCCGGTCTGGGTTTCCCACGGTCATTGCGCTCCGTAACGCGGAAGGCCCTCCCGCGGGGACCTCGCTGTAAGACCGGGCTGTGGCCCCCGCATCGCCCCCCGGTTCATTCGTCCCCGGGGTCCTCGCGCGGGGGCAAAAAGGGTTGGAGGATTCCGTATATAAGGCTACCTCAACCGACCAGCTTATGAAGTTGAGCGAAGAGCTTCTCCCCCAGACTCATGTTGTCAACGACGAGTATCAGGGTGCCGTTGTTTACCACGACGAAGTCCCGGAGCTTCGCGAGGAACTTCATAACGCTGTCAGGTGGGTTGTACACCAGCAGGTACTCAATGCAATCCATGAGCACTATACCCCTACCTCCAGCCTTCGAGGTCTCCTGCAGGTACCGATAAGAAACCTCGGTTATCCTGGCGAGGTTCGTGGGGATTATGGTCTCTTTGATCTTGTCGTTGAAGGGAACGGTGGTGACGAAGTAGAAGCGCCATGCCTTTGGAACGTCGGTAACATCCCTTATAAAAGCGAGAACCGGAACGTCTTTGAGCTTGTCTTTGATTTTCCCGTATTCTTCAGTGTTAATTATCATAACACCGGGTTCAATTGGGGTCTCTGAGGCTTCAACCGGTTTCACGTTCATGAAGGATTCGGAGGACATCAGTCTCAGCATAAACATTACCATCAGGACTATCAGGGTTGTTGACATGGAAAACCCTATGGGCGCGTACCACTCGTGGATGCCGAAAAGGGCGGCGGGAACCAGATGGAATCCAAAGAGCACGATGCTTATGTATAGATATCGGGCAGCGCTCTTGTATATATCAACGGTCTCCCTGAGGAGCATCCCGGCCGTTATAACAAACATCCCCGTTATGCCGAGGGAAGCAGCCGCCGTGGTGGTCCACACAGCATCTTTGGTGTACGCATAGACCCCAAGCATGTAGAGCATAAATACGGTTGGCATTGGAATGAGAATGTAGATCGAGTCGCGTGGCACTTTGAGGGATTCTTCCTCCAGAAACTTCGCGGCCCCGTAAAGGAGAAACGCTGAGAACAACGTGAGAGAGATGTAGCTGAGCTCATTGAGGGTTGGAGACCCAAACGCACTCAGCAGTATGGCAATGAAATCAAAGAACCACGCAAGTGAAAATATCAGCGCGGCCTTTCTCCTGTTCTTGAGGTATATCCTGAGGATGAGAAACATGGCGGTTAGGTCGGCGATCATAACTACAACGCCCTCAGCCATCACCACCTGCTGCAGCACCGCCATGAAATCACCTCAACACCCGGCGCTCCGGGTCTCCAAACCCATCCCATCTAAACGGACCTTCCGGGGGAGTCCTGACCGCGGTTTCGTTCTCAAGCTTCACCACCAGGAGCTCCGGACGGGCGATGAGCATTCCGACCTGCCCCCTGTCACCGTACCCAACGACACGGTACACCCCTTCTTTCCTCACGGGTAGTATCACCGTGAAAGGATAGTTGGGATAATACCAAAAGCTTTTCGCATGCATCATACCAACGAGGTCGCCGAAACCGTAGTAACCGTACATGGGTATGAGCCTCGTCCCGCTGAACTTCTCCAAGAGGTACTTGAAGAAGGCGTAGTCTATCCCCACACCGCTCACTATGGCCGTCTCGATGTTCTCGCTGTAGGGCTCAAAGAGCATCATCAGCGGAGGGGCCGACCTGACGGTGTTTATCATATCGGCCTCCATCACCCGGTGGGTGTATTTCACGAGGGGATCAAGAAGCTTGAGAACCGCTTCAATCCCCTGTTCTGCCAGAACCTTCTTCGTTCCATCGGTTTCCATTCCTATGAAGTACAGAACGCCCCCATAGCTCCAGACAAGTTCGCTTATCTCATCCTGGTACCAGCCATAGGGACCGTGAGCCAGCGCCCTCATCTGGTGCTCCCCAGTGTAGATGCGGTCCAAACGATAGATAGAATCAAGGGCAGCGCGTAGGTATGCATGCAGGTAGTGGAGATATTCTCTGTCCCAGTGTCCTATGGCGCGTTCCCTTGTTGTTCCAGAGGACTGGTAGAACCTGATGTGCCCTTGGTAATCCCTCGGAACGAACTCCAGCCAGTGGTTGCGCAGGTATTCCTCCTCGGCCACCAGGCCGGCGTTGAGCAGGTTCTCAAAAACCTCCTCCAGAGTTCCCTGGAACACATCATCCAGATTCGGTTTGAGCCTTTCATTGAGTCCCATCCAGTACGGCGTATTATGAAGATGAAACTCAAAAACTGCCCTGAGGTATTCCACGGTGTCACTGTTTTTAACGTTCAAGGGATTATCTTGAAATTTTCCCAACATGTTATCGAATTTCGCGTACCTCATGCTGTGAATTTAGTCCCTTGGAGTATAAAACTTTTCCCATACTACGGTTCGTTGGAGCAAACCCAATGTTTAAATAAAATGAATACACAGTTCATACGGTGGTTACCTGTGGATATGATTGCAGGTAGAGTCGCTAAGGAGGACCTCTCCGATTTAAGGTACACCCTTGAGAGGGCCCTTGAAACAACGGAGTTCTGGAGAAGGAAATTCCATGGGGTAGACGTGGATGGTATAACACCATCCCGGCTCTCGGAACTTACCGAAACCGTTAACATCACACCCCACGATCTCTACAGAACCGATGAGGTCTGGCCCGAGTACATCAGGAGGGGTACCGTGTTCCACGCCGTGATGAGGACAAGTGGAACCACCGGGAAGCCCAAGCGCGTTCCCTACACGCGGGACGACAGGTTCAGGACAGGAAGACAGATCGAACCCTGGGTGCGGGAGTATATGGACAGGGGGGATCGGATCGCCTCGTTCTTCCCGCCGCTACCCTCCTCCTCCGGTATGTTCGCGTACGGCGGATTTGAAGCCATCACCGCAAAGGCCGCGTACTACCAGATCCCCATACAGTACCTCTTGGATAAGAACATGCTCCTAAGCGAGCTCAGGGACATAAAACCAACCGCCCTCTTCTGCTTGACCGCGACGGCCTACAACCTCGGCCTTATTCTCCCAGAGAGTATAAAGAAAGACATCCAGACAATAGTGGTCGGGGGAGAGACGCTAACGCCGGAACTCGCCAAGGCCACCTTGGAGCTCTTCGAGGATGCTGTTATAGTGGACAACTTCGGCTCAACCGAGGATGCGATCACTGGATATCGGGTCGTCAAAAGCGGGAAGACCACCCCGTTCACGTTCCCAGACTCGGCGGTTATCCTCAAGGACAACAACGATGGCTACTCGGAGTACAAGAGAATGTATATAACCAAGGTCATGCACGAAGGAGAGCTAACGGGGCTGCCGCTCTTCAACTACGATATAGGGGACCTAGCCAGGATAGCCGACGGGAGGGTTATGAACATCATCCGCGTCAAGGACGTTGTGAGCCTCGCGGGGGCCAAACTGCACATCGACCAGGTTATGGAGATAGTCTACAATCATCCAAACCTGCTCGACTTCGTGATGATATACCACCCACTCTCCCCAGAAAACCCGAAACCCAAGGTTATCATACGGGTGGCGTACAGAGAAAAGAAGCCGCCGGGGATAGAGGATGAGGTCAGGGAACTCATCTACGAGGCAAACAACCCCGTCAGGTACGAGGTCGAAGAGTCCAAACAGGCCGAGCTCATCATCGAAGCGGTGCCCCCCGAAAACCTTAGGGCGGACCTCCCCCAGAGGCTGGGGAAGACGAAAAGGATATACATAGTCGGCAGGGATCTCTGACCCATTTTCTTTTAACCTTCTACCCCGTTGTCACAATGGCGAAAAATTATTTAAGCAATTTCTCGGAATTCCAACCGGTGATGGGTATGGATGGAAAGATCATCCACGACGGGATACACGGCAGTATGAAGATAAGCGGTCTAATCCTGGATCTCGTTAAGACACCTGAGTTTCAGCGTTTGAGGAACATACGACAGCTCGGTCTTGCCTACCTCGTTTATCCGGGCGCGAACCACACCCGTTTCGAACACTCCCTGGGGGCATGGGATATAGCAAGACGGCTCTCCGCCGAAGTTGGTCTGGATGAGAGTGAGAGCATGCTCCTCCAGGTCGGGGCGCTCCTCCATGATATCGGCCATGGGCCGTTCAGCCACACCTTTGAGAGCATCTACAAACACTACGTTAAGGAGCACGACCATATGCGCCTCGGTCAGGACATCATACTGGGCAGGACGAACATAACGGAGAGGGAGGATGGAGGCAAGATACCCGAGATAATCGAGGCATACGATTACGACTTCACGGCCAGAGACGTTGCCGAGCTGATCCTGGGCAGGCATGGAAACCCCTACCTCGGGCATATGCTCCACGGCGACGTTGACGTTGACCAGCTTGACTACCTCATAAGGGATGCACACTACACCGGCGTCGCCCACGGCATAATAGACATGGAACGACTTCTGAAGGTCCTAAAAATCCACGACGATGAACTGGTGGTTGACGAGAAGGGTATAGAAGCCGTGGAGGGCATGATGGTGGCAAGGTCCCTCATGTACTCCAGGGTCTACTTCCACCACACGGTTAAAATCGCCGAGGGTATGCTGACCAGGGCCCTGGAATTCGCCTTGGAGGAGGACCACCTATGGGACTTCTGGAGGATGATCGATTGCCGAGTTCTGGTTGAGCTGGAGGATCTGGAGGGACTGCCTGTGGAGATAGTGCGGAGAGTTAAATACCGCGATCTGTACAAGGCAGCGGTCTTGGCGAGTGCCGATGACCTGAGCGCCGAGGAGAAGAGGGAGCTTCTGGCCGCATACCGAAACGTGAAAAGAAGGCAGGAAATGGAGAGGGCTCTGGCTGATGCAGTCGGTGCGAGGGAAGGCGAAGTCATTCTGGAGTTCAGCATAGCGGACCTCATGCTCAGCGAGCCGAGGCTGAAGGCCACAGAGATAAACGTCCTCCTAGACGACGGAACGATCGAGCCCCTAACAAAGGTCACCCCACTGGCCAACGCCCTTAAAAGACGACAGACACCGAGATGGGCCGTCCTGATAGCGGCACCTTCAAAATACGTGCCAAAGGTCAGGGAGACGTGGAGAAAGATTGTATTTGGATGAATCGAAGAGGGGACTACCTGGAGAACAACCCTTTCTTTATCTCCCTCTTCAACTCCTCTATGAGGTCTATGAGTTCATCCGCATCCCGAATCTCCCTAAGGCGCTCCTTGGGTATGAGAGGGACCTCCCCAACGACCTGTGTCTTGGTCTTCTCCAGTATGAAGACTCCGTCGCTGTTTATGATCTTCCCAACCTCGGCAACCATCTCGGCCCGTTTAACGGTTGAGCTCGTCTTTTTCTCATCAACCCCCGTTAGTATCCTGAACTTATCCTCCTTGGAAACTGCGTTAAACGGTGCTTTCTTCACCTTGACAACGCCCAGACCCAAGAGGCGCAGACGCTCGAACACCTCCTGTTCAAGGGGAGTTTCGGGCTTAACGTCCAGCCTCGCCTCCACGGTTGAGTGCAGAACGTCTATGGGCTCCGCGAGGGGTTCGTCGAATATCTCCTCAAGTCTGAGGGCAACGTCTATTGAAACCGCCTGCTCCCCACGCTCGTAGTTGAGGAGACTCTTTCGGGAGACACCTGCCATCTTGGCAAGTTCATTAATGGAGTACCCGTACCTCTCCCTGAGTTCGCGCAGGAGGCTACCGTTCACCCGGACATAAAAGCCGCCGCGCTCGGCAAAGATCGCCGGAAGTTCGTTTTCAACGAGGACGTCGTAGAGGGTCTCGGGCCGGAGGGAGTATATGCCGAAGCGGTCGTAAACCACCCCCTCCTCCAGCTCGGAGTTCTTGGTTTTAATGCCGATTATGAGGGGGGATGCGTTGAAGAACTTTGAGAGGCGCTTGAGATCCTCGGCCTGCTCCTGGGTCACGGTATCGATGTTGGTAACCACCTTTATGAACAGCAGGAGGAATAACCTGCTCGCCACTAGGTCGAAGCAGGAGCCCTTAAACTCAAGGCGGGCGGTCTTATACCCTGTACCCCTTAGAATGCCCTCCACAGCCCGTATGAGTCTTTCCCTGTCCATCATACTTAAATAGGATTTCCCCTTAATAAACTTAAGGTGTTGATATGAGACCGATAATCATCAAAGGAAGGCTCGTCTCCCTTGGAGTGCTCACCCGGGAAGATCTAAAACGGTTGTGGATGTGGTACAACGACAGAAGCGTGAGGTCGTACCTCTCTTTCCCCGGGGAGGTCTACTTCTACGAAGATGAGCTTGAGTGGTATGAGGCACTGCGGCGGGGGAAAAAGCGTGAGAAAGTGTTTACCATCCTGGAACGGAGCAGTAAAGGGCTCACCGGGGTTGTGGGCCTTCACGGCATCGACCACGAGAATGGCCGTGCGGAAGTTGGATACTTCCTCTCACCGGAATACTGGGGAAGGGGCTACGCGACTGAAGCAGTTGCACTCGCCCTGAGGTACGCTTTTGAGTGGCTCAACCTGAGGAAGGTCTACGCCCACGTCTTCGAGACGAACCTGGCCTCAATAAGGGTCTTGGAAAAGAACGGTTTTAATCTAGTCGGAAGGTGGAGGAAACATCAATACGTGCCGGGGGAAGGCTTTGTCGACGTTCTCATGTACGAGAGGTTCCGTAGTGGCGTTTGATTTTTAAACCCCCCCTCCCTTCTTCAACCATGCTCCTCCAAATTGGAATCGACGACACAGACTCACCAAACGGCATGTGCACCACCTACATAGGTGCGCTCCTTTACAGGGAGCTTTCCCGCATAGCGGAGCCAATCGACCTGCCGAGGCTGATAAGGCTCAACCCAAACATCCCCTACAAGACGCGCGGCAACGGAGCGGTCGCGATGACCTTCGAGGTCGATGAGTGGGTTATCCCCAAAATCAAAGACACCGTCCTTTTCTACGTTAACCAGCTGGCAGACTTCACCCACGAGAACACGAACCCGGGAGTTGTCTTCTTTGAAGGGAATATTCCAGAAGAGCTCCGCGAGTTTTCGCTTAAAGCCCTGAAGGAGCACGTTACGATTGAAGATGCCGAAAGGGTCGCGAAAGATATCGGGGCGGAGGTCTTCAAGTTCAAGCTCGGCAGAGGGGTAATCGGCGCGCTCGCTTCAATCGGCTACCCTCTGAAAAGGTTCACCTACGAGCTGTTAGCTTACCGCGAGCCTGAGAACTGGGGGACGCCGAGAAGGGTCGATTCGGAGAGCGTTTTTATGGCAGACCACTGGAGCTACCCCTTCACCTACGACAACGTTGACCCCTACAAGAGGAGCGTCATCATAACGCCACACGGCAAAGACCCCGTTCTCGTTGGAATACGCGGGATTGATAAGGGAAAAGTCCTACAGACCTTTGAGCGGGTCGAGTTTGGTGAACCTATCGCTTTCTACCAGCTCTACAAGACGAACCAGAACACCGACGACCACTTGACTCCTAAAAAAATCGGCGAGCTGAGGCTCTACGACAGCGCGGTTGTGAGGGGTAAAGTGGCCGGCCCCTACTGGGAAAAGGGCCGGCACGTCTTCTTCGAGCTTGAGGACGAGACCGGTAGAATCCGCGTCGCGGCCTTCGAGCCGACGAAGAAGTTCAGGAACTGGGTCAGGAAACTCCTACCGGGCGATGAAATCATCGCGGCCGGTGGCGTTAAGGAGCACGATGGAATCTTGACGCTCAACCTTGAGAAGTTCTACCCGGTGAAGCTCGCCTCCAGAATTGAATACCGGAAGCCGAAATGTCCAAAGTGTGGGGGAACGATGAAGAGCAAGGGCGACTATTTGAAGTGCAAGCGCTGTGGCTATAGAATGCCGAAGAAGCTTATTCCAGTCGAAGTCCCGCGCGAGTTGGCCAAGAAAATCTACGAGGTTCCTCCAGATGCCAGGAAGCACCTGTCGAGGCCCCTCGTCCTGCCGGGTGGTGAGGAGAGGATTTTGAGACTTTTGTGAGCGAAAGGGTTTAAAATGATAATTGCCATTATCATAATGGTGATTATCATATGAGCTATTTTGTGGGCAGGAGGGAGGAGCTTAAAGCACTAAGAGAAAGAATCTCAAGCGATAATTTTGAGTTAATCGTCATCTACGGTAGGAGGCGTGTTGGAAAGACCCGTCTCGTCCTCGAAGCCGTGAAAGACGTCCCCCACGTTTACTACCTCGCCGTCGAGGGGGATAACCTGAGGCATTTCCGAGAGACTGCCGGGAGAGTTTTTCAGGAGGTGAGATACGCCCGGGAAGACTGGGAGGGCCTTCTCCACGCCCTCAGAGGGAAAGTCATCGTTATTGACGAGTTTCCGAACCTGATAAAGGAAGACCCCACCGTTCTGAGCGTTTTTCAGAGGGCTATTGACACGGACCTTTCGGATTCAAAGACAAAGCTAATTCTTCTTGGCTCTTCAGTGAGCATAATGACTGAGAAGGTTCTCAGCTACAAGAGCCCGCTCTACGGCAGAAGAACGGGCTCAATGAAGCTCAAGCCTTTGAAATTTTTCCATCTAAGGGAGTTTTTCCCCAATGCCGACTGGAAGGAACTCGTAGAGGTCTACGGCATGACCGATGGGATTCCATTCTACATAACTCAGGTTAGGTTGCCCTTCTGGGAATGGCTTGATAGAGAGCTGAAAAACCCCGTAAGCCTTTTCCGCGATGAGGTTGATTTTCTGCTGAAGTATGAGTTCACGGAGACGAGAACATACCGGAGAATCCTTGAGGCGATATCTCTTGGCAAAACGACACCGAAGGAGATAAGGGACTTCATCGGCATGAGACACTCGGACGTAACACCCTACCTCAGAAACTTAATCGAGACCGGGCTCGTCGTGAGGGAGGTTCCGATAACTGAAAAGCCGAACTCAAAGAGGGGTCGCTACTACCTGGCCGACAACTTCCTCGCTTTCTGGTTCCGCTTTATCTACCCGAACCTCTCGGCCATCGAGGAGGGCATCTTTGACGCTGAGGAGGTTAAGAGGGATTACAGCCACTACCTTGGCCCGGTGTTTGAAAAAGTAGCCAAACAGGTTCTGATCGAGCTGAACAAGACTGGAAGGCTACCCTTCCGTTTCACCAAGATCGGGCAGTGGTGGAGGAAGGGCGAGGAGATTGACTTGGTGGCGCTGAATGAGCGCGAAAATAAGGCTCTCTTCGTTGAGGTGAAGTGGAAGGAGTTGAGCGAAAGGGAAGCGAGGGGAGTTTTGAGGGGCTTGGAGAGGAAGGCTGAGTTGGTTGGTCTTGATGGATGGGAGAAGAGCTATGGACTGATTGCTAGGGGAGTGGAGGGCAAGGAGGAGTTGAGAGCAGGGGGCTGGTGGGTTTGGGACTTGGAGGATTTCGAAAGGCTTATCTCTTCTGAAATCCAAATTCAGAGGGAGGCATGACAATGGTGCTCACGCGGAAGAAAACAGGAATAGTAGTGGTGGAAGAAAAAAAGAGATTCAGAACGGTGAAGAGGAAGGAACAGGTAGATGTATACACGGCACCCACAGGACGTAACAGCACGGTTTTCGCCGAAATTGCCCAGATCGCCGCAGGATTGCCTGACCTGCACCCAACACACACGCACTGGGCCAGCGATGGAACCAATTTTATATCAGAAAGAGACACACCCACAGAGGTAGGATACGATTTTCTGATAGGTCTGTTCACTGGGTTGGCAAGAGATGGCGTCGGCGGCGCACACACAAATCACGTAGAGTTCCGCTTCCACAACATACTCAAGGAAATCGGTGAAGAAGTTGAGATACCATCTACACGGCCTACAAACTGAGGGGAAAGATCAGAGACAAGGAGAAAATCAGAAAAGCCGTTGAGAATGCCATTGAGATTTCGGACAAACTTGCGCACAACATATTCGATAACCGAGCAGATCCGTACTGGATCGCTGTTAATCACTACAAAAACTTGTATAATCAACCGCCGCCAGTCCAGCTGACTGGGATATTTGACGGACTTCTCCGAGTACCGCGGGAGAAGGTGCTTGGAACAATAGGAGATCACATAATCGAACTGAAGAAGGTATTCCCAAACGTCGTGAAACCAGAGGAAGTATATGGTGATCTATGGTTCGAGTTCCCCAAGAAGAAAGGGATCGATCCAAAAACGCTGGAGCCGATTGAGGCAAAACCAAAATCCTCTGAGGAGAAGATTTCCACCTTTACCGAGCTTCTTGCCATAGCTAAAGCCCTCAAATACGCGGGATTCTCAAGCGAAGCGATGAAGCGAGCGGAGATGGACTTAATTAACAGGCTCGACCGGCTTCTCGAAAACCCTGAGGAAAACGCCATCGAGATAGCCCATACGGTTAAGCTCCTCAGGCTCGTTCAGAAGAAGGAGACTGAGAAGATAGCAGAGTTCGCTAAGTGAGAGAATGCGGGAAAATTCCTGTTTTAACATTTGAACCCCTGCAAAGGGATTTAAAAAGAGTTTGCAGTGAGGATGCAGTCTATCTAATGACCTCAATCGCGTTAATGCCCTCAAAGTCAGAATCAAAAGTCGCTATCCTCGGAATGCCGTGCTTTATGCAGGTCGCGAGGATCGTTGCATCGCTTGGCAGGAGACCGTACATGGCGGCAACTTCTTTTATTATTTCGGCTCTATCTTCATCGGGGAGGATATCAATCCAGCATCCCCGATGAGACCTAAGACCATGGAAACCGCCGTTTCAATCAGTTTTAAACCATCTGGAGTCTTGACGAATTGCTTTACATCGTAGATGTTAGAAATTCCGTGTTTCTCTTTGGCGAGCTTCCTAAAAGAGACGTAAACTGCCTCGTTGATTGAAATCGGAGAAATAACCAGCTCGTCTTCTGAAGTCAGCATGTCCCTCGCTCTTGGAGTTAAGGATGTCATGAAAAGAAAGTTGTAGATGATGTTGGCGTCAATGTATGTCCTCAAAGCCCTTTAGATAGAGCGTAGGTGTCGAGCTCCTCAACGGAAGCCTTTCCGAGTATTCCCATGTAGCTCTCAACGGGAAGTTTCTTACGTTTTTTCTTTGATTTTAATTCAAGGTAGATTCGAAGGGCTTCAAGCTCAAGCTCTCTTTCAATGGCCCGTTTGGTCTCCTCACTAACCTTTCCGGGCAGTTTCACGCGAAGGTTGCCCCTTCCATACCCCCACCGCTCTTAGTTTGGGGTTCATTGGATATAACCCTATCCCCTCATCACCTTCCACACTAACAGGGGGAAGACGAGCGTTGCATCTGCCCAGATCTCGACGTAATCAGCTTTTGCCCTTATCTTGCCCCAGCTGACGCCTTCGCTCGGAGGGGCACCGCTCAGAGAGCCGTCCCACGGAATTGCCGTTGTTATGTAAATCGCGTAGTCCGTTCCTCCCCTGAAGAGATTTGCGTTGATTATCGCATGCTTAGGCAGGGAACCTCCGAGGATTATCGAGGCTGTTTCCTTGGCGGTAACGGCCAAGTTGTTGAGTTTCACTATATCGTTGGCGATATCAATGATCAGCTCCCTGTCACCACGCTCCTCCTTGAAGAAGTAGAGCATGTCCCCTATCGAGCCGTCGGTTATGGCGGGACAGAAAATCGGGACGTTTCTCTTGTAGGCCCAGTAGATAACGCTCTTCTCCTTCTCATTTCCGAGCTTCTCGTCCATGTATCTACCGAGCTCGTGGATGAACTCGCTGGCAGTGAGAGACTTTCCAGCTTCGCGCTCCATCTCAAGAATTCTTTCGAAGAATGGAATCATGTACTTCTCGAATTCAATGTAGCGGTCGTTGGGCACGAAGATGTTGCCTATCCTGTTTATGCCCTTTTCCCTGAGAAGGACATCGTTCACCTGCCAGTCGCCGAGGACGAAGGGCTTTAATGCCTTTATGAAGTCCTCCTCGATTCCTCCAGCGGTGGTTACGATGACGTCCACCTTGTCTTCTTTCACGAGCCACGCAACCAGCTCCCGCAGGCCAGAAGAGACTATGTTGGAGGTGTATCCGAGGAAAACCCTGACCTCTTCTCCCTCCGCGCGCTTCTCCTCGACCTTGCGCCATATCTCTATCGCCCTTCCGAGGTGCGTCGCCTGAAAGCCTGTCCTCGTGTAATAATCCAAAACCTCCTCAAGGCTCGAAACCTCATCCAACCATGGACCCTCGATTGGAAGGCCCTCAACCTCTTCGCTTTCTTTAAGAACAATGTCTTTTGGCTCATTCATAGGATGACGTGTGGTTGATTGCTTTATAAATAATTGGGGTACGGTTTTGATAATATGACAATTAACTTAGAAATTCTACCAAGTTTTTTGTAAAATTGACAATAAAGAAAAAAAAATCTTAAATAGTATTGTATTCCTAACTTTACTGAAATAACTCTATAGGAGGGATAGATATGATAAGGAAAAAATTAGCCAGTATTCTTATGGTATTAAGTTCCGTGGTATTAGCAACAACAATAGAGCTGCAGGGATAATTATTCCAGGTACGTACCATAACTACTCAGAGGTTACTGCATACGCAACTGACATTGTTGGATGGCACATGGCGTGGGTGACGTCCAAGTGGACATTCGCAACCTCATCCAATGGGCAGTTCCTCCTAGACAGGAACACATTCATCGAAACAACTACTGGAGGCCACTTAGGAGACTATGGAAGCTGGGATTATACTCAGGCAATCCCAAGTTCCAACGAATTGGAGTTCTGGGGAGTATTCACGCTTCATGGGTTGCCAGGAAACGATCTACAGGGAGTTCTGTATAATAGAGTCCGCTTTAACGGGAAGACTCCAGATGGTATGAACTATAAATACGAGGTATATTATGGGGTTAATGGCATAGCTAGCCAAACTGAAACACTTCCTGTGGAATTCGCCATAGAGATTGATGCATGATAGTTCTTGCAAATACAAATAGCATAATTTTTTATTTATTTAGCCTTGTATACCAGTAGGAGGAACAAACAATGACAAAAAAAAGTACATACCGGATAATCGCTATTACTCTTATAAGTTTTGGCCTTTTAGTCAATTTTGGGCCGGTCATGTCGTATTATGCTAACACATATATTCATGTCCCTCACAAAGGCAACATTGTCAATGGTAGCACACTCTCGTTCTATGCATTTGTGGGGTCTTTCTACGACAACAAGAGAAGAGCCACGAAGAGTTTAATCTCGGGTTAATCCTTAACGTTACCAGTTTGGGGGGTGATAGATATAAAATTAAATACACAATCTATAAACTCCTGGGGGAAAAAGGTGGACTCAACCCTGAACTTCTACCCAAGTTCCCGTTTTATTCAACTGGAGGTATCTCAAAGGTCGTTGATGGTCAAAAGACTTTTACCTCTCAGGATGATTTGATTAAACTTCTTTTGCCTTCAAAACCCTCAAATGGATGTTTTTTGAACAACACCCACACATTTCCAAATAAATTCTACGGGTTCCCCAGAGTGTTGTATTGTGGACATAATAGCACCATAGGTGAGTATACCAGGTTTCAAAATGGCGGGATACTCCTGTTACAGGTCCTCACTTCAAATATTACCTCAATACGTCCGCTATTGTCCCTTACAAACGCCCCTGTTAATGAAACGGATGGGGTGATGATGGGTCTTTTTCTTGGTGGTGGCAACACGGTACCCCCTCAGGACTGGGCCGGCTGGTTGAGGTACGGCTTCGGGACATCTTTTCCATTGAATGTAGGTTTTGTAATTCTCGGAATGCTTTTGCTAATAATAGCATCGAGGAGGACCTAACTTGATAATTGAAATTGAAATTGAAACAGATGGGCTGGGCTTCAGCTACGACTCAAGAACCCCCGCCCTAGAGGATGTTACCTTTGAAGTCACGGCCAGGAGAATCGGCATCGTCGGTCAGAACGGGAGTGGAAAAACGACCCTCCTCTCGATCTTTATGGGGTTCTTAAAACCGGACAAAGGAGAGGTCATGATCAACGGACTCGTGCCCTTTAAAGAGAGGGACAAGTTGCTGAAAATGTTTGCCCCAGCCTTTGAAAAGGGCCACCTTCCCTACGGCATGAAGGTGCGGGAGCTCGTAACACTAATCGGTGAGATAGTGGGGGACGAGAAGGATGTTGAGGATTTGGCTGGAGAACTCGGTCTTCTAAGTTTTAAGGACAAAAAGGTTTACGAGCTTTCCTCTGGCCAGGGGCAACTCCTTTGGATTTTCAATGCCCTCGCAGACAGAAACAGGGTACCTGTACTGGATGAACCTTTTGTTCATCTCGATATACACGCTTACAAGCGAGTTGCCAGGGTTCTAAAGGAACGCTTTGACAGTTACATACTTACGTCCCATATACCTGAGGACGTTGAGCTCTTGACCGAGTCGGTAATCGTACTTGAGGATGGCAGGGTCTGGTGGCATGGCAGCCTGCCGGAAGTTGAATCAACGTACGAGGTCTTTGTTCCTGCGGGTGCAAAAGTTGGGCTTCCAAAGGTTCTGGCGGATTTCGGCAACGTCGTTGTCTGCGAATGTCCCGAAGAGCTCCTTGAATCTTTGATGAGGGATGGTTCTATACTGGGCTACAAACGTGCGGGGGTGCGTTTGCTCTATGCTAAGATACGTAGTTAGGATGTACCTCAAGGAGATATTTACAGGCTCCACGTACTGGATAATTCTTGGAGTCCTTCTATGGTCGGAGTACTTTGCGGCCAGCCAATTTAAAGGAGAACTGGCTCTCGTTGAAATGCTACAGTTCATTGCGATTCCAGTTTACATCTTCCTCGTTTCGACGGTGTTCTTCACCGAGGACAAGGTTCTGACTTTTGAGCTCGTCATGTTCCGGGACTGGTCTACAGTGGCCGTTGGGAGGTTGCTGTCCCTCTTCCTCTCCCTCACGCCCTTCACAGTAGCCACCGTTCTCATAGTGGGGCACTACCATGCGGGCACTTTCATGGTCCCTATCTCCGTCGCTGTCCTCCTTTACAGCACAACGATAATCCTCTCAACCGTCATAGGGGGCGGCAGCAAGCTCTACGTCCTCTCGATGGGACTGCTCTTTATGCTCCCGTTCTCGTCGCTGGTTTTGATACAGAATCAGGCAAGCCTTGGAAACCCAGTACATGGCGCCATGGGGTACCTCACTTATCTTTTCGCCCCGGTTTACGGTTCCTACGCCGTTTCCTCAAGAATCCTGCTGGTTGATTCAAACCTGGCCAACTGGATTGTTTTTGGTCTCTCGGTGTTTCTGGGGATAGGCTATCCTTTCATCTTTAAAAGAAGAGAGGTGCATCCAGGTAATTAGTAACCTCCGATCAAAACCAACCTATCAGTAGGTGGTAACTTAAACCCAGGAGATTACGCGGAGGTTTTGGGTGAACCAACCTTTGTCCCCTTTTCCTGCACCTCCCAAGAAGTTCCGAGGTTTCCATGAGACGTCGCCGGGACAAAGGTTATTAGCCACTCCTCGAAGTGAGTATCATGATCAAGATCAACCTCAGGAAAATGGGCGTAGTTGTTACGGCCTCATCCCGGGGCATAGGCTTCAACGTTGCAAGGGAACTGCTGAGGAGAAACGCAAGGGTTGTGATAAGCTCCAGGAGTGAGGAAAACCTAAAGAAGGCGCTGGATGAGCTTTTGAGCTACGGTGAAGTGTACGGGGTTAAGGCGAACCTCCACAGCCAGCGAGACCTCGAGAATCTTGTAAAAGAAAGCTGGGAACTTCTTGGAGAAATTGATGCCCTCGTCTGGAACGCTGGAAACGTCCGCTGTGAGCCGTGCCTCCTCCACGAGACGAGCTATACAGACTGGATCGAAGCTTCCGCTCTCCACACAGTCGCTCCGGGCTATCTAACAACCCTTTTGGTCCGGGCTTGGCTTGAAAGGAATATGAGGGGAACACTGATTTACCTCAACTCCGTCTCAATAAAGGAACCCATGCCCCCCCTTGTTCTGGCCGATGTTACGAGGGCTGGACTCGTTCAGCTGGCGAAGAGCGTTTCCAGGACCTACGGGGAGGATGGAGTAAGGGCATACAGCATCCTGCTCGGCAGCTTCGACACGCCCGGTGCGAGGGAGAACCTTAAAGCCGTCGCCGAGTCGAGGGGAGAACCCTTTGAGGAGACCTGGGAACGGGAGGTTTTGAACAGAACGCCCCTCCACAGGACTGGAAAATGGAGAGAACTCGGTTCGCTGGTGGCTTTTCTCCTCAGCAAAGAAGCCGAGTACATGCTCGGCTCGACCGTTGTCATAGACGGCGCGATGACCAGAGGCGTCTTCATCTGAGCATCAGGAAACACACCCAAAAAGAAGAGAGAAAGTTCAGAAGTATATGCCCATCTCCTCCGCTATTTTCCTGAGCCTTTCTATCCTAGCTTCAGTGGGGGGATGTGTGGAGAAGAGGGTTGCCAGTCCAAGCCCCCTGAAGGGATTGATGATGAACATGTGAGCCGTTGCCGGGTTTCCGTTCTTCAAAGGCCGATAGCGGACAGCAGTATCTATCTTCATCAGCGCGCTCGCGAGTGCCTGGGGTTTTCCGCTTATTCTCGCGCCCCCCTCATCCGCGAGGAACTCCCTTGAGCGACTTATGGCCGCTTGGATGAGCATGGCAGCGATAGGGGCCAGAACCGCCACCAGGATAGCAGCGAGTACATTTTCACCGTCGTCCCTGTCACCTCCAAAACCACCAAATATGGCTATCCATCGCGCCCAGTAAGCGAGCTGGATTATAGCACCGGCCATGGCGGCGGCTAGGGTTCCTATAAGCATATCCCTGTTCTTTACGTGTGTGAGTTCGTGACCGAGCACCCCCTCCAGCTCATCGCGGTCAAGTATCTTAAGGAGCCCCTGCGTAACGGCCACCACAGCATGCTCCGGGTCCCTACCCGTTGCAAAGGCGTTGGGTGTTTCGGTTGGGATTATCGCAACCCTCGGCGTTGGAAGACCGGCCCTCTCGGCTAGACCTCTTACGATGGAGTAGAGCTCAGGTGCCTCGTACTCGTCAACGACCCTCGCCCTGTACCAGCCCAGGACTATTCTGTCGCTGTACCAGTACGTTATGAAGTTGAAGAACATCGAGAAGACGAACATTATCAACGCCAGATTTGGCCCGCCGAAGATGTAACCTATCCCCATCAACAACCCCGTGAGGATTGCCATCAGCAGACCAGTTCTGAGCCACATCGCAAGCCCCATCATCTCACCTCCAGCAACTCTATCTCTCCAAGACGGCACATCACCCTCAAAAGAACGTTTGGATTTTCACAATAAAAGGTTTTGGAACATAAAAAAGGGCAGAAAAATTGGGGACATCACATGCCCATTCCAGGCATTCCCCCCATGCCACCCATACCAGCGGGCATTTCCCCGCCCTGACCGCCTTCTGACTTGCTCGCCTTCGCGGCGATGACGTCGTCGATTCTGAGGATCATTATTGCGGCCTCGCTGGCGCTCTTGATGGCCTGCTTGGTGACCCTGACTGGTGCTATAACACCGCGCTCCATCATATCAGCCGGCTCGCCTGCGAAGACGTCGATGCCGATGCCCCTGCCCTTGTTCTTGTGTTCACTGATGACCTTCACGAGGACGTCAACGGTGTCAAGGCCGGCGTTCTCTGCGAGGGTCCTGGGGATTATCTTCAATGCTTCGGCGAAGTTCTCAATAGCAAGCGCCTCCTTGCCGCCAACCTCCTTTGCATACTCGTCAAGCCTGATGGCGAGCTCAATCTCCGGAGCACCACCCGCCGGAAGGACTGCGCCGTCCTCCATGACGTCTTTGACGACTTTGAGTGCGTCTTCCAGAGCTCTCTCGACTTCGTCGACGACGTGCTCGGTGCCGCCCCTGATGAGTATGGTGACGGCCTTCGGGTTCTTGCAACCCTCAACAAAGATCATGTTCTCCCCAGCAACCTTCCTCTCCTCAACGAGTTCAGCCTCTCCAAGGTCCTCCGGGGTTAGGTCACGAATGTTGGTGACGATCTTGGCGCCGGTGGCTTTAGCAAGCTTCTCCATGTCACTCTTCTTGACGCGCCTAACGGCCAGGATCCCAGCCTTAGCGAGGTAGTGCTGGGCAAGATCATCAATACCCTTCTGAACGAAGACGACGTTGGCGCCGACCTCCTTGATCTTCTCGACCATCTCGCGGAGCATCTTCTCCTCCTGTTCTATAAAGGAGTAGAGCTGGTCCGGGGCTGTTATGTTGATCTTCGCGTCCGTTTCGGTCTTCTTAACCTCGAGGGCCTCGTTGATGAGGGCGATCTTGGCGTTCTCAACTCTACTGGGCATCCTCGGGTGGACGCGCTCCTTGTCGATGATTATACCACGAACAAGCTCACTCTCCTCAGCACTCTCCCCTGCCTTCTTCTCGATTTTAACGTTGTCGAGGTCAACCTTGTAGCCATCTCCCGTCTTCTCGGCGACCTGCCTGACGGCCTCGACTGCGAGCTTTGCGAATATCCCTTTGTGGGTCTCTGCGTTCTTACCGGTTATCGAGGTGGCGGCGATCTTCGTGAGGGTCTCCTCATCTGTTGGGTCCACTTTCACGGCGATCTCGTCGAGTATTTCTTGGGCTTTTTCGGCGGCCATGGTGTAGCCTTTAACTATGATGCTTGGGTGAATGTTCTGGTCTAAGAGCTCCTCAGCCTTCCTGAGGAGTTCACCGGCAATAACGACGGCAGTAGTAGTACCATCACCAGCCTCCTTATCCTGAGTCTTAGCAACCTCAACCATCATCTTAGCAGCTGGATGCTGGAGGTCGATTCTGTCAAGAATCGTGGCTCCATCATTTGTGACAACGACATCACCGAGGCTGTCGACGAGCATTTTATCCATTCCCTTCGGGCCGAGCGTTGTTCTAACCGTCTCGGCTATAATCCTTGCAGCTAAGATGTTTAACCTCTGGGCGTCCCTTCCGACGTATCTCTGGGTCCCTTCCGGCAGAATAACAACAGGCTGTCCACTAAGCTGTGCCATTTGACATTCCTCCTATTCAGTTGCTTTTTGCAGAAACGCTTCGTCAGCGTTCTATAAAAAGTTTTGGGTTAAAAATTTTAGATAGCTCGCAGAATATGGATGAAATGACTAAAAAAGTACTACAAATTGAGGAAAGGGCTAAAACCTGTTGGGCCGAGTGGATACGGTGAGCGCCGTGGAGCCAATGATTTACAGGGTACCCCATGAAGAAGTTAGGGCGATCCTGGAGAAGATCCCCGGATACGGATTGATCGGGGTTGACGTTGAGAACGAGGCGTCGTTGATGGACGACATGCTGGCCTCGGAGAAGGATAGGATCGGGTACGCCCGCAAGAAGGTGACCGAAAACGGAGCCGACTCGGCAATCTTTCTTGTAAAGGACGATACCGGAATCCTCACCATAAATATTGGAGACGTTATAACGATCCGGATAAGGATAAGGGGACATAGAAGGTTCTTAAACGATCTCGGCCTGAGGAGGGAGGGGAATGGAACTGATAAAACAGGGTGCTGAGGCGAGGATATACAAAGCGGAGTTCGGGGAGCTGTATTTCCCGTGGGATGACGAAAAGGTCATCGTAAAGGATCGCATTCCAAAGCGCTACCGCATAGAGGAGATCGACAGGAAGCTCAGAAAGGAGCGGACGGTTAGGGAGGCGAGGATACTCCACAGAGCAAAGGAAGCTGGGGTGAACTGTCCGTACGTTTATGAAGTCGATACACTGAACATGAGAATCGTCATGGAGTTCATCAATGGGAAGAGGATGAAGGAGCTCCTTGAGGAGGTTCCGATGGACGAGCGTCTCTCCCTCTGCAGGGAGATCGGCCGTCAGATCGGCAGACTGCACGAAGCTGGACTAATGCACGGCGATTTGACAACGAGCAATATGATACTCCGCGGGGAAAAGGTTTACCTTATAGACTTCGGTTTGGCGGACTTTGACCCCACCCTGGAGGCCCAGGGCGTCGATCTGCATCTCCTAAGGCGGGCCATGGAGAGCACGCACTACACGTGGTTTGAGAGAGGCTTTAAGGCGGTTCTGGAGGGCTACGCCGAGGTTCGCGGCGAGGAGGCCCGGAGAGAAATAGAGGCAAAAATCGATGAGATAGAAAGCCGCGGTAGGTACCGGGAGAGGAGCTGGGTGGGGTAAGTTCAATATATCAAGCCAAAAAGGAAGAGCGGAATCCTGCCGTTTCCGGTCAGCAGTCCATCCATGGCTATGTAATCCGGCCTCTGATATCTCCTCTTCTTCTCACCACCAACTTCTATTGTCCAGTCTCCAACTTTAAAGTCCGCGGTTTTTTCACCCCGCTTTCCCTTTAGGTAGCACGGCTGGGAGATCCACCTCACGTGGTTCACGAAGAACTCTTCCCTCAAAGCACCCAAATGGACACTGAAGCCCTTTTTTGCAAAGAACATCCTGAGTGGAACGGTAAGGTAGAGCTTTGGTTCCTTTCTTACGCTACCGCAGGGCTGGAGGGTGTATAGCAAACCTGCCTTGGAGAGGTCCTCAACGAGCCTTATGGCCATGTTCTTTGAGACGTCCAGCTCCTTGGCAATTGAGGAATAATTCACCTCAAAGGGAGCAGATTTAGCCACGAGATAGAGCAGGCGGTATGCATCTGTCTCGTACTTCACGCTGATTTCCCTCAGCGCGGATAGGTCCTCGAGTATAACCTTTCTAACTGAGTTTTCAATGGCATCGTAGAATCCGCTCCCGGGATAGAGTACCTCTCCCCTTTCCATATACTCCATCCAGAGAGCGTGGGGTCCATGTACATCTGTGTCATGTCAAACGGTCTGGAAATCACTTCTTCCATTGAGTGAACGGGGATATCCATACCCTTTTGTATGTTCGGCCACTCCCTAAACGATGCCGGCGGCAGCTCCTTCAGTACGACCCTGTGGGATAGATCCGGCCCGGAATGCAGATATCAATGGTAAATAAACCGGAAAAGGATATTCTAACCTCATGTTCGTCGTACAGAGTTTTTACGTCTTCCTCCCAGTCGGGTTTTCTATGGATTTCGTCTATGAAGACGTTCCTGTATCCGAGGCTGGAGAAAGCCTTGACAACCTCGTAGAGGGGGAAAGGCTTTATAAGCGTGGAATCCACAGAGAAATATGTACTCTTCTCCGTTTCTATGGCAAGCTGGAGCATTAAAACCGTTTTGCCAACGCCCCGAATTCCTTTGGATGCCGACGTAGTATTCCCCGTCTATTCTTTTTAGTTTCGGGTAAAGAAAGCGCTTCTTTGGAAATTTTTTCGCCCGCGCCATCAACCGCCGGCTCGTTGCTACCAGGGAAGTTAATATTCTATCCCCCATGATACCCCCTGCGCGTCGTTTTTTACAAACCTTATCCCTACGTGAGGACGATATGCATGCATTTCGTCACCACGTAAGGACAAAGTGCAGAGCTCACTCCTGCCTGAACGCCCTCAGAACCCTCTCAAATATCTCCCTCTCCTTCCCGCGCTTCCTCCTCGCGAGGCTCTCCACTATTAGCTCGGGGGTGCTACGCCCGAGTTTTCCAAAGACAGGCTGCCTGTCAACGATAAGGTTAAGGTCATCATCAAGGCCCTTCGCCTCTATCCCATCGACCCTCGCGAATGGAAGCTCCTCCCCCAGTTCCCCGCCTAGATGGGAGACTATAACAACGTAGAAGCTACGCTCATATGCTATCTTGAGGAGCCCCCCGATTATCCTCACCGCAGCACCGGGCTCCGTTATCGCCTCAAATTCATCTATCAGGATAAGCTTTCTCTCGGAGCGCTTTTTCCTTGAGTTCCGCAGGGCCCTTACGAAGGAACGCAGGGCAGTTTCAAAGGTACCGGCCCCATAGCTGCTCCTCTTCCGCCTGAAGAAGAACAGCCCGTCAAGGGGCTCGATCCACGCCCTCTCCGCCGGAACCGGAAAACCCATATGGGCTAGAATTTCTATCTGTGTTATCAGCTCCAGGAGACTGGTCTTCCCACCACTGTTGGCACCGGTGAGGATAACAACGCTCTCGCCGCGGACGTTCTCCGAGCCCGAGACTGAAAAACCATCGGGTACATCTCCAACGACGTGGCTGACCGGCTGCGGGTTCTCGATAAAGAGGTGCCGGCCGTTGACAAACGCTATCCCCCCATCCGACAGTTTGGGAAAAGAAAACCCACTGGTGAACTCACTAACTGCCAAAAGGAAGTCGAGCTCGTGGACCCTCTCAAGCTCCCCCCTGAGTCTCGGCAGCAGGGGCCTAATCTCATCAAGCACCTCACGGCTTTTAAGGTAGATCCCAACCTTCAGCTCACGTTCGAGCTCCTCCCGGAGCAGCTCCACCTCCTCCGGGGGAACGGTTACCGGATAAAGCTCCTCACGCGGGAACAGTTCAACTGTAACGCCCAACTTTTCGCTCAGCTCGTTTTCAACCTCGTTTATCAGCTCAAGTATTTCGTTCTCAACATCACCAAAGTGCCGGAATATGGCCCCGTAGTTTCCTGCCCTGAGCTCCCCAAGGAAGTCGAGTAGCTCCTTTCCGCTTAGCGTCAGGCTGAACTTTTCGAGCTTTTCCGCTATCCTCTCGTTGAGCCCGCGCTCCTTCTCGGCTATCAACTCCTCCAGACCGTCGAGGAGCTTCCGTCTTTCCATCATCTCTTTAATTTCGCTCAGCTCACGGAGGATTTCCGACGCTACGCTTCCCTCTCCCCTCAATTCGCCTATCCTCGCCAAGGCTCCCAGCGTCTCCTGGTTCTCCCAAAGGGGCATGATATAGAGTTCCGGCACTATCTGGGACGGTGTCAGTTCCACGTCGATTCCATACCCAACGGTGCTCAGCACCAGCGAGTAACCTTCTACATCCTCAAGGTTTGTGGACACTTCGCAGAGGCCCAGGTTTTTGGCCCTTTCGAGCTCGTCATCATCGACTATTAGAATCCTGTCGTGGAGGTAATCGCGACGGAACTTTATCGGTTTGACATTAGCTATCTCTCCCTTTAGTTCTGGCCGGAGGTTAGATAGGTTTTCCCGGAAATAGGCCTGCCTGCGAAGAATCTCTTCCACCTCAGGTGTAGGTTCAAACTCGTCGAGAATGTGCAAACTCCCAGGCAGGACTAACCTCCTTTTTATCTCCTCCCTGATTGAGCGATATACTGCCTTTGCCTCTGGGTTGAGCTTGAGCGCCATCGTTAAGGGGATGTTTAAAATGGCTAAAAAGGTATCCTTTGCCACAACCTTAAAAGTTATAAATGCCGAGCGTAACCCAATGACGATAGCATCGGGTGATTGCCATGGTTTTCAAGCGATTCTTCAATCCAATCTACTTATTCTACTGGCTGGAGCTTACGGAGGGAGATGCCGAATTGGCTCTTCAGAGCTTTAAAAATAGGGGGCTCGTGTTCACAGGATTGAAGGAACCATGGAACCCGAACTTGAGATCGAATCCTTTCTCGCCTCCAGCTTTGGGAAGTATGTTTACCTCATATGAGTGAAGAAAACATCATGGAACGGAAGTGGCGGCCACAGAGTTACCTTGTGAGGGACGAAAACGGCCTCAAAAGGCTCATCGTCAAGGAAATTTCCCCTTTCAGGACACTCCCCTGGAAAACCCTCTATCTGGTCCTGTGGATTGGGCTATGGTTCCTCCTATGGGAAAATTCACGGGAGTTTCATGGCCACAATGGTGTTTTGAGCAATAAGCTTTGATTCCCTCTCTGGAAGACGTTGTCCACTACATTACGATCGGTTACTGCAACCGATGACTTTCAACCTTCCAACGAACTCATCCCTATCCATACAGGGCCCATTCCTTTTGAGCATCACCGCGGCGACCTTGTAGTTCCCTTTTCCGATAAACCTGCAGGCTTTTTCAGGCTCATCAACGAGCCTCGCAACTGCGTAAGTTATACCTTCGAGCTCGATGTAGTCTATGACCGTGTCCTGAAAGCCCGTAAAGATTACAACGCACTTCCTGTTCGGGTCAAATGGTTCCAAATCCCCATCTATCAAAGGGAGTCTCTTAACTGTGCACTCCTCCGGAAACTCGTGGGCCTTGAGTCTTCTAACCAGTTCGGGCATCTCCCCCTTTTCTCAAACCTCTCAAGCTCCTCCTCCGGAACCTCAACCGGCTTCATCGAGTAGCAGAGGAACTCCTCATCGTGGAACATCATGTAGGTTCCGTCCTTAAGGAACATGAAAGCTACCCTCTCACGCGGAAGGTCGAAGATGTAACCCGATCTGCTCTTTTTAACTGAGTACATCGTCACCACCGGGCCCAATTTGATGGGCCACTTATAACCATTGCTGGTCATTTCTGTTTAATCTTTTCCACGACGTGAACGTCTTCAATCCTCGTCAGTGGGTACTGGCCGTTCTCGTCCTTTTCAACGGCCTTGACCATGTCCCATATCGTCAGCAGGGCAACGGTTACACCCGTTAGGGCCTCCATCTCAACCCCCGTCTTGTAGTATGCGCGGATCTCACAGGTCGCCTCGATGTAGTCCTCACCGAAGTCGAAGGTTATGTCAACGCCCGTGAGAGGTATCGGGTGGCAGAGTGGTATGAGTTCCGGGGTTTTCTTGACGGCCAGTATTCCTGCGATCTGGGCGGTCGCTATTACGTTGCCCTTCTTCGTCTTTCCAGCTTTGATAAGCTCAATTGTTTCCGGTTTCAGCCTGATCCTGCCTTTGGCTACCGCCCTCCTGAAAACCATGTCTTTGTGCCCGACCTCGACCATCTTGACGCCCTTCTCATCGACGTGTGTGAGTTCCTTCATCGTGAAGCCCCCGCTTTGAATAAAAAGAAGGTATCAGCCCTTGGCAACGCCCATCGGCCTCATCCTTGCCACGAGGTTAGCTATGCCCGCCCGGTGGACGACGTTGACGACGTTGTCGACGCTCTTGTATGCACCGGGAGCCTCTTCGGCAACGACCCTGAGAGAAGCCGCACGGATGTAGATGCCCCTCCTCATGAGGTCGTTTCTCAGTCTGTCGCCGCGGTACTGCCTCGTTGCGGCTTTTCTGCTCATCAGCCTTCCCGCACCGTGGCACGTTGAGCCGAAGGCCTCTCTCATTGATCCCTCCGTACCGGCCAGAACATAGCTCGCGGTCCCCATTGAGCCCGGAATCAGGACGGGCTGGCCGACGTCGCGATACGCTCTGGGAACGTCCGGATATCCCGGCGGAAAAGCCCTCGTCGCTCCCTTCCTGTGGACGACCACCTTAACCCTCCGTCCATCAACCTCGTGCTCCTCAAGCTTGGCTATGTTGTGGGCGACATCGTAAACGATGTTCATCTCCATGTCCTCCGCTTTTCTCTTAAAGACCTCTTCAAAGCTCTCCCTGATCCAGTGGACTATCATCTGCCTGTTTGCCCAGGCGAAGTTTGCCGCCGCTTTCATCGCGCTGAAATACCTCTGCCCCTCTTCGCTCTGGAACGGAACGCTCACAAGCTCACGGTCCGGCCAGGGGACGCGGTATCTCCTTGCAGCCTTCTCCATTATCCTCAGGTAATCGCTCGCAACCTGATGGCCCAATCCCCTGCTTCCGGTGTGCTCCATCACAACGACCTGTCCCTCGAAGAGGCCGTAAGCTTTAGCTATCTTCTCGTCGAAGATTTTATCAACCACCTGAACCTCTAAGAAGTGGTTTCCGGAGCCGAGGGAACCGAGCTGCGGAGCGCCTCTCTGCTTCGCCTTCTGGCTGACGGCCTCTGGATCTGCTCCCTCCATTCTGCCTCCTTCCTCAAGGTGCTCAAGATCCTCCTTCCAGCCGTAGCCGTTATCAACTGCCCACTTGGCTCCATCGGCCAAGACGTCATCGAGCTGGCTCCAGTGGAGCCTCACGCGGCCTTTGCTGCTGAGGCCACTTGGAACGTTTTTGAAGAGCGTATCGACGAGCTCCTTTATCTTCGGTCTTACCTCTTTCTCGGTCAGGTTGGTTCGGATTAGCCTGACGCCGCAGTTGTGGACAACTACGCCATTGGCTATGAAGTTGTGGGTCCTGTGATAGACACCGATGTCGTAGAATTTCTCATAGTCCGGCCTGACTCTCTCGACCTTGACGACCTTCTCCGCCACGAAGCCACCTTCGTAGCCCCTATCCTCTGCAAACTCTTCGAACGCTGGAAAGTCCTTCGGGACGCGTGGTTCCTTTTTGCCTTCGTAGATTGCCCTCTCGACGAAGCGTCTGTTCACGGTGTCTTTGACCCTGAGATAAGCAAGCTCAATTCTTCCGGTCTCTGCATAAACTTTTCTCGCGGTTTCAGCGGCTTTCCTCCTCCCGGCCCTGGCGTGCCCCTTTAAGAGGAGGTATGCGTAGGCGATCAGACCTTTTGCCTTCTTTTCAAGGTCATACTCGTAGTTTACCCTTCCGAGGAAGTTTCTAACGCTCTCCTCACCAACGAGGGCGAGCCTGTATGTGATGCCCTTCTTTGACTTAACTGGGTATACTGTTGTTCTAACGCCGAACTCGGCAAGAAGCTTTGCTACATCTCCCATGAACTTCCTAAGGCTTTCCTCAAGCTCTTCGACCTTTGACTGGGTAAGGTTTATGGGCAACGGAGTAACGCCTTTGAACTCAACTATACTGCCGTCAGCCGCGAACAGTCCCGCCAGGAAGTTCCTCTTTATCCAGAGTGGGGCTTCCTTAATCCACTCCGGAATGGTATAAGGCTTCTCGGCCTTCCTGCCCCTCGGCATGCCGAGCTTCTCCATGAGGAAGGCAAAGCTCCTAGAAGTTATCCTTAGCTCGGCGGAGATGCTTTTACCGCTGTATGAACCACTCACCGTTTCGATGCTGTAATCCCTCTTCCTGACGTATAGGTTCGCATTGATCCCAAGCATTTCAAGGTCTTTTTTGAGCTCCCTCAGGGTTTCCTCCCTTCCATAGAAGCTTAGGTAAAGCCTCCCATCCATCTCACCGAGGTGACCGTCGCCAAGGGCAAAGCCAAGGATTCTCGCGAGGGTTCCTATCTTTGGATCCTCCCAGCGAAGCGGTAGAAGACCTTTCTCCCTCAGGAACATTATCACCTGTTTATCTAAACCGTCAAAGTCCTTTTCATCAAGGAGAACGCCCTTTCTCTCCTCGAACTCCACGCCCTCGAACGGATAGACGATGACCATGTCCCCCTCTCTGACGTTCCTAAGGTAAACGTAGCCCTCTGGTGTCAAAACAGGATGGTCCTTACTGCCCTCGATAACTTTTCCGGACTCTGTGGTTATCCTGACGGCGAGCTCTCCGGGCTCGACTTCCCTCTCTGCCACGAAGGACACTCTTGAAAAATCGTTGTGGCCCTCATCGATGTTGTAAACCCTCAACCCCTGAAGTTTGAACTTCTCCGGCATTTCTTCAACCTTAACCCAGTAGCCATGCTCGGTTAAAACTTTCGAGCCCGGAGCAAGGCAGTTGATATCGTAGCCCACTCCTCCGGGGCTTATTATTCCCTCTTTGGCATCAAACGCTGCAACACCGCCAATTGGGAAGCCATAGCCCTGATGGCCATCCGGCATGACTATCGAGTACTTATATATTCCCGGGAGCATGGCAACGTTTGCCGCCTGCTCAAGCGTCCTATCCGAGCGCATCTTCTCTATCAGAACATCATCCGCATAAACCCTTCCCGGAACGCGCATTCGTTTGTCATACTTCGGGATCTCCCACCTTATCCTGTCAATTCTCTTCAGCGGAACCATCCTCTCACCCCATCTTAGATTACCCTGAAGTTATTTAAAGCTTAAGCTGGCCATTCAATCTCCCTGAGATGTCTTACCCTTTCCTCTATTGATGGGTGGTAGTTGAGCAGATTGAACCACTTTCCTGTTCTCTTTGGAGTCAGGTTTACCTCGGCAAGCTTTTCGAGGGTTCTTATGACGGTTTTCTTTCCAACGACCTCTGCCGCGAACTCATCCGCCTTAAACTCGTTTCTCAGCGAGATTCTTCCCTGAATGATTACAAAGTAAATGACGTATGCGACACCAAAGGCTCCGAAGAACACCGCAGGGGATAGAATATCCACGCCGAGCTTTATCAGGGCAAAAACTACGCCCATCCAGAAACCAAACCAGCCAATTGCAACGAGAAGGTTTATCCAAAGGTGTTTCCCCTTAATATGGCCTATCTCGTGGGCTATCACTGCCTTGATCTCCTCCGGCTTAAAGGTTTCGAGCATGTATTCCGTAACGAAGATGTACCTCGCGAAGGGAAGTATCCCAGTGACCCCGGCGTTTGCTATCCTGTACTCTTTCTTTCCGGTCACCCTTATGTCCTTCACTCTGAAGCCAAGGCCTTCGCAGAACTTCAGAAGTTCGCTCCTCATGGGCTCGGGCATCGGTTTCGGTTTGCTGAAGAACCTCGTGAGATAGGGCGAAAGCGCGAAGAAGGCAATGATATAAACCACGAAGATGCCAAAGCTCGCGGGGGTGCTGTTCCTAACCCTATCAGGAAGGGCCGTATAGATGGCGAGCCATATGATTCCCGGAAGAAGAATAAAGGCGAAGGCTTTGAGGATTCCCTTGACTATTTCCAGGGTTCTGATGCTCAATCCTTTCTCTCTGATTTCAATTTTTGAGGCAGCGAGTATTGTGAGTGCAATTGAAATCAGCAGGGGAGCAATAAGAATTCCCATAAAAATCAGGGCACCAAAAAACGGGCTGGAGATGTGCTCGGCGAGGGGTTCCATAACCTTTCCAATGATTCCCAACCCGATGACGGGTGGAAAATAAACTCCAACCGCGAGAAGGGTGCAGAACGTTATTCCCCTAACTCCCTTGTACATCTTTTCGTCGTCTGGAATGTCGCTCCCCAAAATTCTTTTTGTGTAAAGTTTCATAACCAGCGGCGGCACAACGACGGTTAACGCGGAAATTATGATGAAGGTGAGGAGCCAGTGCATACATCATTCACCCCCTTGGACTACCCCGGGGCTATCATGGGAGTCCCCAATCCCAGCACATACTTGTTCCATGTCACCCCAGGACTTCATTGAATCCCCTCTCAATGATGCCTCCTGGGATTGTATTCGGTTAGTATGTATGTTAGAACAAAGAGAAGGGCTCCGCTCCAAGTTATAACCCATCTCATGCTGAAGATTCCAAGCAGAATCAGCAGAGCCCCAGCAAGAAGCCCCGGATTCTCTATTAGTTTATCCAGATTCATCTTCGGTCACCCAATGCTCAGGAAAGTGCCATTTACAATTTGTGAGAAATTTTTCAATTAAAAAATTTTTGGTTCAACTCTGGAAATGCTTCTCACTCAATCCTTAGCCTCCTCTCCTTAGGGATGTAGTTGTGCACCCTGCCTCCCCTCAACTTACCCGTTCCGAGGTAGTAACTTCCCCACTTCAGGATAACCCACCCCTCCAGCTCTGCATTAACCTCGATGTCCTCCCCGCTCAGGTAGCGCCTCGCCCTCTCGTCGTCGAGCTCGACGACGTTCTTGGTCGCTTTTGGCCCGACGAGGAAAGAGCCCTCTATGCTCAGCCTTATCCCATCCGCTTCGATCCTCCCGAAGTATATTCCCCTGTCTGTCCTGACTTTGGGGTCAAATCCGCACGGCCGGTATGCGTATATCTTCCTGCTTCCCCGGATTTCATAAATCAGCCCGGGGGCATGGCCAAACTGCTCTATCAAAGCCCTTCTCACGGCTTCACTATCTTCGCCACGAAGAAGGCCTCGCTGTCGTTGTCCTGCGGGTGCAGCCTGAGGCATTTGCTCACCTCCTCCGAGTATTTCCTCCCCTCAAACTCAAGAACCGGCTCGCTTGATTTTAGGGGAAGCTGAATCCTCTCAATCTCCGCATCCGTTTTCTTCAGGAGGTAATCCACCACCTCCTCATTTTCAATCGGGTCAATCGTGCATGTCGAATAAACCAAAACACCGCCGGGTTTTAACGCCCTGTAGGCGGCAAGAATAAGTCTTTTCTGGATGTTTGAGTATCTCAGAGCTGTTTTAAGCTGCCACTCCCTCAGGAACCTGAAGCTCTTCCTCACCATTCCGACGCTTGAGCATGGCGCATCGAGGAGAATCCTGTCAAAGGTGTTATCGAACCTCCCGAAATAGCGGCCGTCCTTTATCGTGACCCTCGCATTCAGCACCCCCATCCTGTTAAGGTTTGCTATGAGGACATTTACGCGTCCCTTCTTCATGTCATTTGCAATCAGGCAGCCTCCGTTCTTCATGTACTGTGCCATCTGACCGGTCTTTGAACCCGGCGCGGCGGCCATGTCGAGGACCAGCTCACCCGGCTTCGGATCGAGGACAACTGGAGGTATCATGGAACTCGCTTCCTGGCCGAAGATTAGGCCAAGACCATGCTCAGGAACGCCAGCGAGGTTGTCCGAATTTATAAAGAAACCCTCCTCGACCCATGGAACCGGTTCAAGCTCGAACTCCTCGCTAAGCCTCTCAACGACCACATCAAGAGGCGCCTTGAGGGTGTTGACCCTTATGCTCTGCCGCAGGGATCGAATTATGAACTCCCAGAACTCGTCGGTATCTTCGAGCAGGGAGTAGCGCTCGTAGAATTTACGGTTTGCTTCACGCACGATGTCTCTCGCACTCATGAAACCACCTCATATGTCCGGAACAAGCTGCGCCATCCACCTGCCATCTGGCAATTTCTCAATCCTCATTTCGTGGTAGGTTATCGCCTTCACCTCTTCCTTTGGCTCGTGCCTTTCGTAGTCGAGGGGTTCACCACACACCTTTGCCTTAAGCCAATAGCCGTTTTCGTTCTCCTGCATCTGAACTCTAACATCCCCAAAGACCAGCCCCTCCATGTCGTGGAGCACGAGAAGCTCCTCAAGGAAGCTGTAGAGGAGCGCCATCAGGTCCTCGCCCTCAACTTCAACCTCTCGGCATTCTCTGCTCTTCACCTTCCTTACGTTGACCATCACGTCAAAGAGCGCCAGCGCAACGGCCTCAAAGGCCCCCCTCAGGGTATCACCGTACCCCCTGATACCAACATCAGCGGTGTGCTCGTAGTGTTCCCAATTCCGCATACCTCCACCCCCAGAAGGCTTATAGGGACGGAGGTTTATTAGCCTACGGGTGAGAAAATGAGGGAGACAACGCCTCGGAAAATAATCGAGATGAAGGGTAAGGAACCGGTAGTTATGGTTACTGCTTACGATTACCCCTCGGCTCTGATAGCCGATAGAGCCGGGATGGATATAATCTTCGTCGGTGACTCACTGGGGATGGTGGTTTACGGAGAGGAAAACACGCTGAACGTCACGATGGAGCAGATGATCCTCCACACCAGGGCGGCCTCAAAGGCCGTCAGGAGGGCACTCGTTCTGGCGGACATGCCCTTCGGGAGCTATGAAGTGGACACCGAGGATGGTGTCAGAAACGCGGTTAGACTCATACAGGCCGGGGCGGACGCGGTGAAGATCGAGGGCGGTTACGATCACCGAAAGCTCGTGAGGAAGCTGGTTCGCATGGGCATTCCCGTTATGGGGCACACTGGTCTAACACCACAACGCTACCTCCGCCTGGGTGGATACAGGCTCATGGGCGAAGCCGAAGAGGAGATCGAGGAGATCCTCCGCGACGCCAAGGCACTGGAGAGGGCTGGGGCCTTCGCGGTAGTCATCGAGTTCACACTGGCGGACGTTGCGAAGCTCGTAACCGAAGAGGTCTCAATACCCACCATCGGAATTGGGGCCGGCCCCTATGTCGATGGACAGGTTCTCGTCTGGCACGACCTCCTTGGAATATATGATAACACACCCCCGTTTGTGAAGAAATACGCCGATATTGGTTCAATGATTCAGCTTGCCCTAGAGAACTACCGCGAGGATGTTAAAGGGCTCCAGTTCCCGGGCAGGGAGCACTACTGGGAATACCTCGACAAGAACGACTTTGAGAGAAAGAAACGAAGAGTTCTTGAAAGGCTGGAAGAGGAAGGGCTATGACCGGGGGAAAGAGAATAAGCATTGTCGTACCCGCGTACAATGAAGAAAAGCGGCTTCCGGAGGTCCTCAAGCGGGTACCTGATTTCGTCGATGAGTTAATCGTTGTCGACGACGGCAGCACGGACGGAACTTACAGTACTGCCCTTAAGATGGCGGAGGAGGATCCGCGTGTGGTGCCGATCAGGCTTGAGGAGAACTGTGGTAAAGGTTGTGCCATGAGGGAGGGAATTAAACACGCAAGGGGAGACGTGGTAGTGTTCATGGATGCCGACGGACAGCACCTCCCGGAGGAGATAGGTAAACTCGTGGGACCAATAGTGCAGGGAGAAGCGGACGTTGTTATCGGGGCACGGAGGCTTGAGGTACAGGGAAAGCGACCCATCCACCGACGGCTCAGCAACATGATCACCACACGGTTGCTCAGACTGAAGCTTGGAACGTACGTGTACGACACTCAAAGCGGTTTCCGGGCATACCGAAGGGAATTCCTACCTAGAATAGAGAGCAGCAGGTATGAGGTCGAGAGTGAGATGCTGATAAAAGCTGTCAAAATGGGGGCCCGCATAAGGGAAGTACCCGTGAGCATGGTATACGGGGTTGAAACCGGCCATTTCAAGGTTGAGGATGTTTTCAGATTCTTGTACGCCCTCATCAAGTTCTGAGTCGCTTTTCATCTTTACAGCGCCCACGATCCCTGACACCGGGAGTGAAGAGGTGATGAAACTGCCCCGTACCCCTTACCCCACCACTTCCTCTTAAAAAATCCCCGGAAAATCATTAGAACTTCTACAAATCCCTATAGTCACAGAAATCCGGGTAAATTCCCCCTCTCTTGGAGTTTGTTCAATTTAATGGACATGTTACAGATTATGAAGATATAAGTAATAAAAAACAATAAAATTAAGACTTAAAGTCACAAGATTTAAATACAGTGATAACAAGATTACAATGGGGGGGTAGGGATGGCAGCGACAACCACTAGGGTCCTTAAGACAAAGAAAGCAGAGGTGTTTGGGTTCACGATTCTACTCATCGGGGCTATTCTCATATCCACCATATTATTGGGGGCTTCATACAGCTCCCAGAGGAAAATCGTGATACCCCCAGGAGGATACTACGTGTACAAACTAAGCGGACACGAATGGAGTATGATACAATTCTCCATGAGGTCGAATGAGCCGGTGACCGTATGCATCACAGACGAGACGGGATTTAGAATACTAAAATCCGGCGACGGGGCCCTGTGTTTATTCAAAGTAGACGGTGCCACTCGTATAGATAAAGTCTGGAGGTTTCCCAAGAACGGTCCAATGTACATGGTGATAATCCCAGACTCAAAAGAGGACCCCGTTTCAATCTCCCTCCGTGTGAAGGGCGGGCTGATTCTGTGGTGAGCTGCAATGGGGGGATAGTCCACGAGGGCTTCTTCCGAAGTAAGGGATTTGAGAAAGGGACGAAGATTGTGGAGCCGGGAGCGGGATTTGAACCCGCGACCTGCGGATTACGAGTCCGCCGCCCTGCCGAGCTAGGCTACCCCGGCACGACCGATGCATTGGAGGTAGGCTAGGTTTATAAGTTTTTCCCGGCCTTCAAACCTAAGGTTTAGGGGTGTGGATGGCGAGAAGTAGCACCGATAGGCCCACAAGGAGCCCAACCACCGTCACCCGCTGGATGTGAGAAACCCCCATCTCCCTGATGCTCTCCGGTACTTTAAGCGTGTGTCCACTGGTGACTTTCACGATGATGAAAGCAAGCAGGATACCCGCCACTGCGTCGTATACCCAGTGATGCCCCAAGAGAACCGTCGCAAAGGGTATCATCAGGTTCAACAGAATCAGGAATTTTGCCCAAATTTTATCCCTGTGGTGCCATATAGTCAGCAGATTTATCATCGCAACGGTGTTGTGAAGTGAGGGAAAGACGAACTCCTGCCGGGTGAGGTAGGTGTTGTCCAGGTAGAATCCGGGGATGTGATAGACGTAGTGGGGGGCATAAACGTGGAAGATTGAGTAGATCAACCCGCATGAAACATAGGCCAGCAGGTACCTCACGGCAAGCTCATCGGATGCCTTTAAGTCCCTCCAGTAAATCAGCATGAAAAAGACGGTGAGGGCTATCGAACCCGTGAAACCGATGTAGTACGTTACCCTCAGGGTGATGTAGAGGGGAGGAATGGAGTGGGTGAACCGTACCACGGAGAGGACAAAGGACTTCGAGGTGAGCGGCAACCTCAGGAGCTCCTGGGTTACGTTCCTGCTGTGGTTTTGGATGAGCCCGTAGGCGACGGTAAACGCGATCCATCCAAGGTACAGTAGAAGAAGGACGTTCAAACGGACCAATACCTCTTTGTCGTTAAGCGAGGACTTCACCACCCGAGCAGTGCTGGCAAGCACGTCCTTCACCCTTCCCGCCATTTCTGATCAACCGCTCCAACTTATCGAAGGTTATATTTAAACTTTTCTGAGTTGTACTGTGACATGTCAACAATTTTAACGGGCTTCATCTATCCGATTAGCCCTTGTTCACAACCTTTTTATGGGTTCCGGTGTAACGTCCCCCGGTGAGTGAAATGGAAGCAGTTGTCCCCAACTTTGGGAGAATCTCATTTAAGAATGTACTTTTTGACCTCAACGGCACTCTGGGGGAAGAAGGGCATTTAGAGGGGGAGGTTAGACGTCTCATTGAAAGGCTCGCGGATAAATACACGGTCGTCGTTCTGAGCGCGGACACCTTTGGAACGCTGGAGGAGGAGTTTAAAGGACTTCCCGTGAGGATTGAGAGGGTTTCCAGCGGCACTGAGAAAGCCATGATAGCCGAGGGCTACAAACCCTACGCCGCGGTCGGAAACGGCAACAACGACGTGGCCATGCTCGAAGGTGCAGAGCTTGCTTTCTGTGTGATAGGGCCGGAGGGAGCGAGCATAGATGCTCTCCTGGCGAGCGACGTAGTGGTGAGGGACGTTAAGGACGCCATAGGCATGCTCCTCGATGAGAAGAAGCTCACAGCGACCCTGAGAGGGTGAACTATGGACTACAGAACGCTGAAGGGTATCGGAACGGCGGAGCTGGTGATCAAGAAGTCCGTCTTCATAGGCTACGCCTTGCCAGCGAAGACGGAAGAAGAGGCCAAGGCCTTCATCTCAAAAATCAAGGCCCACCACAGCGATGCAACGCACAACGTCTCCGCATACCTCATCAACGACGGAAAGAACTTTGCGGTTCGCTACGATGACGACGGCGAGCCCAAAGGCTCTGCCGGAAAACCGGTTCTCAAGGTAATCCAGAATAAAGGTCTCAGTAACGTTGTGGTCGTCGTTACCCGCTACTTCGGTGGCATACAACTCGGCTACGGGGGTCTGATTAAGGCGTACAGCGATGCGGCCAGTTTGGCCATTGAGAACGCGGGTATAGTCGAGGTTTACGAGACGGAGCGCTTCCAGGTTGCATTACCCTACAGCCTCTTTCACCCCGTCAGAGAGACCGTTGAGAATTCCGGCGGGAGGGTCGTTGGGGAAGAGTACGGCGAGCTGGTAACCTTCACCGTCGAGACGAGAAAGGGGGAGGCGGAAAAGCTGATGGAGCTTTTGACGGAGAGGACGAGAGGGAGGGTTAGACTAAGGTCCCTCTTCATGAGCTCGTTTGAGGGCAACCTTTAAATTTACACGGTATGTAATTTACATGGGGTGTAAATTACATGGGGTGTAAAAACTTCTTCCGAACCAGACCGGTGATGGAGGAGGAATGTCTCTGGGGAGAGGGCCACAGAAAGACCGTTGAGAGCCTTCTCAGAGCAGTTCTCCGGGGCAATGCTGCGGTTCTTCTCGGTCCGAGAAGAGTTGGAAAAACGAGTGTGGTCAGTGTGATGGCAGAAAAGCTACGGAGAAAAAGGGGACACCACTACGTCTATTTCAACTTCTCCCGATTCCTCGGGTCGAAGGCGATTTCAATATCGGATATAGAACCCAAGAGAACATCGCTGAAGATGATAACGACGAGCAAGAGCTATACACTATCTCTCAGGGGCCTCAGCGTGGAGGTGAGAAAAACGAGCATCGAGGAGTTCAGCAGGGACTTTTCAAGGCTGGTCAGGGTATTGTCTGAGAACGCCAGGCTGGGTGTTTTGATATTCGACGAAGCCCAGGTCTTAGCGAGACTGAAGAACCTCGACTTTAGAGGGCTTTTGCAGGAGATAACGGACAGCTATCCGAACATCTCCCTCGTTTTCACAGGTTCAATGCCGGGCATGCTGGTTGAATACCTGAATCCAAGCGCCGAAAGGCCCAACTTCATGCGCTCGGCGGAAATCTTTACCCTTCCAAGGTGGAGCATCAGTGAGGGAAAGGGCTACCTCATGGAGGGGTTCAGAAGTTACGGAATAAGCCGGGTGAACGAGCTGGAGCTCTCAAGAGCCGTTGAAGAGCTGGGGGGAGTTCCGGGATTTGTCTCCCACTATGGCATCACGGTCGTCAACTTCGTGAGGGATGGAAAAAGCCCGGAAGAAGCTCTTCCAATGGCACTTATGGAAAGCAGGAGGTATGCGCTTGAGGAATGGCGGAAGGATATAGAGGCCTTTCTGAACGTCTACAACAGTACGGTTTACATGGGGATCCTCAGAGTCCTTGCCGGGGCTTATCCCAGCGCCCTCAGGGGGGCCGAAATCTACAGGAGGCTTCAATCCATAGGTCTTGCTCCTACCAGGGTACAGCACGTTTACAAATACCTCGAAACGCTGGAAAAGGCGGGCTTCGTTCGTTCATCGGAAAAAAGGTACTGGGTTGAGGATCCACTCCTCCGGGAGGCAGTTAAAAGATTCAGCACCCCTTGAAGCCCTCCCCTTTATTTTCCAGAACCTTTTCCCACACCCTTATCGCTGTCCACTTGTCAAGGAACTCATTGAAGGTGCCGCACTTCGGTGAGAGCGTGCACACGGGACAGCCATCTTTACATGGGCAGGAACGGAGGTGCTCTAAACTCTTCTCCATCAATTTTTCGGCGTTCCCATAGATTATCGGAACTAAACCACTTCCCCCTTCGTTCCCGTCGTAGATGAAAACAACCGGCCTTCCAGCGTGAGGCAAACCAGGAAAGCTCGCGTAGCTGTAGCCTCCGAGCTCCCTGCTGTCAATGTAGGTGAAGATGGGGGCGATTTTTATCATGTTGTGCTCTATCGCATGCAAAGCGGAGCCGATTCCGTCCTTGCTGTCGACCATCTTCTTTATAGCAAAGGCCAGCTCCTCGTCGCTGATTCCGAGCCTCTGGAGGGCATCACCTATTGTTTTCCTTATGACGTGGGTGGTAGTCCCGAGGTAGAGCGGAAAGAGCTTTCTCCGGTCGAGGTCGCTGTAGAGGGTGAAGGCGAGGTCTTCAGAGCCTTTCTCGACGGCAACATCGAAGAACTCCTTGAACTCCTCGGAAGCAGCTTCCCTTATCGAGTCCGGAAAGACGAGCCATATTCCTTCGGTCTCAAACTCCCTGACGTGTGGCTCCTCGAACTCGACCTTCGCGAACTTCTCCCAGTTGAGGATCGAGTAGTCCCCTTCATCAACCCTCTCGCCGGTCATCGGGGAATATATTTCGGCTCGAAGGATTCCGCTTTCCTTCAGCTTGAGAAGTTCTTCCACGTAGTTCCCTGTGTCGGCCCCCTTGACGGCGAATCCGGTGTAGACGTGCCTGACCCTCAGCCGGCCGAGATGAATCTCCACTCCCCTGTAGGTTTTCTTCTCCCCCCTTTCCAGTATCTCGACCTCTTCCCTCTTGGCCGCGAAGGTCTCAACACGCCAGAAGCGGTTAAGTTGCCTTGCGAAGACGAAGTGAAACTTTCCGAGGGAGAGTCTATCCATGGCCATGTAGAGCTCTCCCCGCGAGAAGTAGGCCATTCCCGGAAGGAGAGAGCGGTGATACTCGTTGGAATCGACCTCCTCGATGATGTAGCCCTTGAGCTTGAGCCAGTTGGTGAAGTTGAGGAGCTCCCTGAGTGAGGACTTCTCTATCAGCCTGTCCCGTATCCATGGCTCGTCTTTGACGAGGAAGAAAGTCTCATCGCTCGCCGTCCTCAGGGAGGAGTAGCTGAAGGCCGGCTTTCTGAGGCGGACTTCAAGTTTGCCCGTGAGCGGATTTCTCTTCAGGTCCGACTTCCGTTCGATAACGAGCCTCTCCACGACTTTCCTCTCGAACTCGTCAAGCTCGTCCCAGTCGACTATTCCCAGCTCCGTGAGGAGGTAGTGGAGGTGCTTCTCGGCTATGCGGTCGTTCTCCAGGTTGACCGGCATGTATTCGATTATACCCCTCCCCAGCCTCTCAACGAGCTCGTCGAAGTGTTCCCTGTAGTAGTAGTCGAGACCGTTCTTCCTGAGGACTATGGCGTTCAAAGCTTCCCTATCGGCACTCCTCCCGGCCCGGCCGAAGCGCTGGATGAGGGAGAAGAGCCCGTCGGGTGGGATTCCGTAGTTCACCACCGCATCGAGGTCGCCGATGTCTATGCCGAGCTCGAGGGCGTTGGTCGTCAGGAGAACAAGCAGTTTGCCGTCCTTGAAGTCCCGTTCTATCTCCCATCGGACGTTCCTGGGCAGGGTTCCCTTGTAGGTGGTCACCTTCGAGAAAGCCGTTGAACCGAGGAGGAATCGGAGGAGCTTTTCGGTTCCCCTTCTGCTGTCGAAGAACACAAGCGTCTTGACCTTCTCCCAGGTGAGGCGCTCGACCACCGCCCGGAGGAGCTGCCTCTCGTCGAGGTTTTTGGGTTCGAAGAGGACGAGATATCTCCTCGGAAAGGGGTTGGTGGCACCGCTTATCGCCCCAAATTCCTTCCTGAAGAGCTTCTCCGCGAAATCCCTCGGGTTCCTCAGCGTTGCCGAGAGCGCTATGATCTGGGGCCTTGCTCCAAGTTTCCTTAGCCTGAAGTCGAGGCGGCGGAAGAGGTACGCGAAGTTGCTCCCGAAGACGCCCCTGTAAACGTGAAGCTCGTCAACGACCAGGTAGCGGAGGTTTCTGAGGAGCCACTCGTAGTCCCTCCATCTCCTCAAAATGTTGTAGTGGAGCATGTCAGGGGTGGTGAAGATAACCCTTGGTCTCTCGCGGATTAGGGTTTTCCTCTCCTCCCATGGGACGTCGCCCGTCAGAACCCTCGCGCTCACGTGTTTTCCGGTGAGGCGGTAGAAGACGAGGTTCTGGATGGAGAACTTTTCGAGCTGATTGTTTATGAGGGCCCTCGTGGGGTATATGAGCAGATAAGTTGCGCGGGGATTGGAGAGGTAGGAATCAAAAATGGCCAGCCGGAATATCTCGCTCTTGCCGCTGGCCGTTGGTGTTGTAACGACGATGTTCTTTCCAGTGTAGAGGCTCTTGAGGGCCTCGACCTGGTGGTGGTAGAGGGAAAAGCCGAGCTCTTCGAGGAGTTCGTTTACCTCCGGGTTGTCGAATCGGAATTCCCCGAATTCGCCTTCCTTTGGGGGAAAAACGTGAACCCTCGCTATCTCGGACTTGAGGGGCTTGAACGTCTCAAAGAGGGACATGAAAAGTTGGTAACGGGGAAAGGCTAAAAACCTAACCCCTGGGATCCCCGACGCCCCTCCCCTCAATGAACTCCCTGTGGTACTCGTCGAGGGTCTTCCTAATGGTCCGTCCTATCTTCAGGTAGTCCACCTCACGCAAGTTGGCCAGTGAAACCCTGGCTGAAGGATGGGGCACGTCAAAGCCTTTACCTGGAAGGAGAACGACACCCGCCTCCCTGGCGAGACGGGCTATGAACTCCTCCGGCGGGAAATTCTTGATGAACCATCTGCTAAACTCCCTCCCGTAGAGGCGCTCCGCGAGAGCCTCAGCGTCCAGCAGGGTGTAATAGTACGCGTAGTTCTGAAGGCTCAAGGGCTCAATGCCAAGCCCCCTGTAGAGGGCCTCATAACGGCGCCTCAAGATGTGCTTCACCGCTTTCTTATATTCCTCTTCCTCATCCATCAGGGCGTAGAGGGCGAAGAGCACCATCTGCACCTGTTGGGGCGTCGAAAGGCCTGCGGTGTGTCTCAGAGCAACGTTCCTGCTGTCAGCGACCAGCCTGTCCATGAACTTCAGCTCCCGTGGGTTGGGGGTTATCGGGGCATACCTCCCATCCAGCTCCCTCTTAATGTCCTCCGGTAGCCCTCTGATCAGTCGATCGACGACGTTGTCCCTGTGAAGGGCTATTACACCGAGGCGCCAGCCTGTCGCCCCAAAGTACTTGGAGAATGAATATACAAGTATCGTGTTGTGGGGCAGGATGGCGTAGAGGGACTTGAATCCGTCCACGAAGGTCGCGTAGACGTCATCGGTTATGATGATCAGGTCCCTCCTGTCTCCCTCAACCAGTTCTTTGATGCGATTCAGAGTGCCCTCGTCAAATTTGACAGAGGTGGGGTTTCCCGGATTTACGACGAAAAAGACCTTTATATCCGGATCGCGAAGTTTCTCAAGCTCCTCCCCAGGAATCTGGTAGCCCACCTCAGGATCGGCCCGAACCTCGATCTCAACGAGGCGGTAGGTGTCGAGTTTGGGTATCTCCAGGTAGGGGCTGAATATCGGGACTGCCAGGGCAACCTTGTCCCCAGGGTTGAGTATCTTGTTGGCACTGAGGGATTCGAAGAGATAAGCCATGGCCGCGGTTCCTCCCTCAACGGCGAAGAGCTCCGTCTCGTCGACGAGGGAGTACCCGAGGTCGTAACCGGCACCCATCTCCTTCAGCAGATACCTCACGACGATTTTTTCAATTATTCTGAGCATCCTTGGTGGAGAGGGGTAGTCGCAACCGAGGTAACCCTGAACCATCTCGTGTAGGAATTCGCCCGCCGAAAGGCCCAGGTAGTCCCTCACATAACTCACTGCAGAGTGCAGGAACCTTGTACCCCTCTCGTTCCAGTGGTTCCGTACGAATATCTCAAAGCGGGCCTCTATACCCTCCCTCTCGCAGTGGCCCCCTATAAGGTCACCCATGTACCCAAAGTGCCTCTCGGCCTCACTCAGCGCAAACCTCCCGAGCTGCAGAAAGGCGTACCTCGGTTCCAGGGCGAGGAAGTTTGGGTTTCCCCTACCTGCGTTCAGCATCACCCTCTCTGACGTCCTGCCCGCGAGTTTGATCAGCAGGTCTTTAAACTCAAATGGGCTGAGCTCCCCAAGGCTCTTAACATCCTCAAGGATGTTGCCCCCGTTGGTCCCATCGGATGAATCCATCGCCCGCACCTCCGTTAAAATCCAGTGACATGACGTAAGATTCCCGCAACCCTTTAAAACCCTCCCCCTCAGCCTAACCCGGTGGTGGAAATGACGAGGATAGCGGTCATCGATTACGACAGGTGCAACCCGGATAAGTGTGGCAACTTTCTGTGCGAGAGGGTATGTCCGGTCAACCGGATGGGCGGTGAGGCTATAGTGATAGATGAAGAGAACTACCGCCCGGTGATCCAGGAGGCGAGCTGTACCGGCTGTGGGATATGCGTCCACAAGTGCCCCTTCAACGCAATAACCATCGTCAACCTTCCGGAGCAACTGGATGAGGACTGCGTTCACAGGTATGGAATCAACTCCTTCGTTCTCTACCGCATGCCGGTTGTCAAGGACGGTATGGTCGTCGGAATCCTCGGTCCAAACGGTACAGGCAAAACAACGGCGGTTAAGATACTCTCCGGCCAGATACTGCCTAACCTCTGCGGCGACAACAAAAGCTGGGACAGCGTTATCAAGGCATTCCGCGGCAATGAGCTCCAGAACTACTTTGAGAAGCTGAAGAACGGAGGGATACGCCCTGTTGTAAAGCCACAGTACGTTGATCTGATTCCCCGCGCAATTCGGGGTAGGGTCGAGGAGCTCCTCAGAAAGGCCGATGATAGGGGGACACTGAAGGAGGTCGTCGAGGAGCTGGGACTCGGGAACATACTCGATAGAGATATAAAACAGCTCTCCGGCGGTGAGCTCCAGCTAGTTGCGATCGCGGCCGCCCTTCTGAGGGACGCTCACTTCTACTTCTTTGATGAGCCGTCAAGCTACCTCGATATACAGCAGAGGCTCAAGATCGCCAAGATAATACGACGCCTTGCCGAGAGCGGGAAAGCCGTCCTCACGGTCGAGCACGACCTAGCAATCCTCGATTACATGAGCGATATCATCCACGTCGTCTACGGCAAGCCAGGAGCGTACGGCATATTCTCCAAACCAAAGAGCACACGCAACGGAATAAACGAGTTCCTGAGCGGCTACCTCAAGGATGAAAACGTCAGGTTCAGACCATTTGAGATAAGCTTCACAAAGAAGAGCGAAAGGAAGAGCCAGGAGGGTGAGATACTCGTCCAATACCCCCGTCTTGTCAAGGACTACGGTTCGTTCAGGGTTGAGGTGGAAGGTGGGAACCTCCACATCGGAGAGGTCGTTGGAATAGTGGGACCGAACGGTATAGGTAAGACGACCTTCGTCAAGATGTTGGCTGGGGTCGAGAAGCCGACCGAGGGAGAGGTTGACTGGAACCTGACCGTCAGCTACAAACCACAGTACATCAAAGTGGACTACGAAGGAACCGTGTTTAACCTCCTGGGCAAGATAGATGCCTCAAAGCTCATGAGCAGCTTTTACAAGAGCGAACTCCTGAACCCACTCGGAATCCCCGAACTGTACGATAGGCAGCTCAACGAGCTCTCCGGCGGTGAGCTTCAGCGTGTGGCGATCACGGCCTGCCTGATACGGGATGCGGACATATACCTCCTCGACGAACCCTCCGCCCACCTGGACGTTGAACAGAGGCTTGCGGTTTCGAAGGCCATCCGCTCGCTCATGGCAAAGAACGACAGAACCGCCCTGATAGTCGAGCACGACGTCATGATGGTTGACTATCTAAGCGACAGACTCATAGTCTTTGATGGCGAACCGGGGAAAGCGGGTAGGGCTCTGCCCCCTATGGGCATGAGGGAAGGAATGAACCGGTTCCTCTCCTCCGTTGGCATAACCTTCCGTCGTGACCCAGACAGTGGGAGACCAAGGGCCAACAAGGAAGGGTCCGTCAAGGACAGGGAGCAGAAGGAGAGAGGCGAGTATTACTACACTATCCCGTGATGTGTTTTATCTTTGGAGGCACCATCCTGCTCTTTATCCTTTTAATCCAGCAGTCTACCGAGAACAACCGAGTTCTGGAGGTATCCGTCCTCCATGAACGTAGGTAAACAGTGATCAACGTTGTTTAACGATAAAACACAGGGAAGGGCAGCATCCGCCTCCTATTTGAACAAACATTAATCTACACAGACGATTTCCTGAAAAAAGCTTAAATAGAGGGTATTAACCACATATCAACGAGGTGATTGGCCATGATGTGGAAAAAACTTGTTTCGGTGCTCATTGGTTTAATACTATTGGGCACCACGGGAGCCGTAAGTGCGGCCAGCGGAAGTGGAGGGAGCGCCGGAGCTTCCGTGACTGTGATACTGGTGAGTGATAATGCGGCCGACTCAGCACTGGCTCATTACATAGCAAACCTGACCGGGAGCGTGGTGGTCACAATCCCCTGGGGGGTCTACGACCCGAACGTCACCGCCGAGATAGCGGGTTACGGTCCGGACCTTGTGATAATAATAGGGGGCCCAGACGCAGTGCCCCAGCAGTACGCCTCGGACATTCAAAACTTGGGGATACCGGTGAAACGCTGGTGGGGTGAAACCAGGTACGGTACCAACATCGCGGTCATAAAGAACGCCACGGTAGAGCTTGGAATAAAGTTCAAGGGGCCTGTGATAATAGTCCCTGGAAACGACACCGCCGCCATACAGGTTGCCCTTCAGAACGCCTTGAAGAACATGGGGGTCATCCTCCTGGCAAACGACACAACCAACATAACCAAGGTCATGATGAAGATTAAAGTCGCACCCAGCAACGTTACTATAATCCGGAGCCGTGTCTTCGGGGTTCACCTGAACCGGCTGATGGAGGAGCTGAAGAGGGAGGCGATGTGCAACTGCACCGAAATCGACGTAAACATCACCGCCCAGATGGCTCTCAAAGCGATAAACGCCAGCGAGGAGAGGCTTGGCATTGCTAAGGAACTCCTGCAGAACATGACTGAGCAGAACGTAACGCTGAGACCGGGGCCCAAGATGATGATCTCCAGGATGATCAACATTGCAGAGAACGAGATCAGAGCCGCAAAGGAGGCCTACGAGCAGGGGTACTACGGAAGGGCTTACGGACAGGCGATAGCCGCAAGGGCCCACGCGGACGTTGCCATCAAGCTGGCATCCCACAAGTGGCTGGACGAAAGCGAAAGGAACCCCAGGCTCAGGGGAGACATGACCTTCTGGAGGGTGAACGCCACACTGTGCGTGCTTGAAAAGGCGGGCGTGGATGTTACCCTGCTGACAAAGCTGCTGAAACAGCTTAAAGAGGCCGTAATAAACGGAAACAGGGAGCAGATAGAGGCCATAATAGAGCAGATCCACGACATCCTGAAGCAGATATACAAGCAGAACCGCGGAATCGTTAGGGCTCACTCTTTCGAAATGCACCACCATGGCCGAGGCTGACTTCTCCACTCGGCTTTCTTTTATTTTTTGTTACGGGGCTTTTCTGGGGTTGATACTTAACGGGGCCGTTGACGGAACTTTTTTATTGGGAAAACCGAAAGAGGTCTAGAGTTTAGTGGGGGGGCAGGAGATGCTACCAGGGAAGGTTCCACCGGAGGTCCTGGAAAGACTGGTATTTACTAATCTGGGCATCAGCGATAAGAGGGTTCTAATGGGTTCTGGAAAAGGCATAGACGCGGCCGCAATAGAGTTCGGGGACCGTGTTCTCGTCGCATCAACGGACCCCATAACAGGTGTTGGGGAAAATATCGGCTTCTACGCGGTTCACATAAACGCAAACGACGTTGCCACCTTCGGCGCGAGACCGCGGTGGTTTCTGGTCTCCATACTCCTTCCGGAAGCGGCAGATGAGTCGACCCTACGGGAGATTATGGGGGAACTCCACGAGAACGCGGCTAATCTTGGTGTTTCAATAGTAGGAGGGCACACCGAGGTAACACCGGGTCTGAACAGGCCAGTGGTCGTGGGGACGATGATGGGTGAGGTTGACCGGGAGAGACTTGTGACGTCAAACGGGGCCAGGCCTGGAGACGCTCTGATCGTAACAAAGTGGATCGGACTTGAGGGCACGTCGATAATAGCCCGTGAGCGGGCCGAGGAACTGGAACAAACCTTCGGAAGGGAGTTCGTCGAACGGGCAAAGGGGCTGATAGACATGATAAGTGTTGTTAAAGATGCCCTGGTGGCCGCTGGAATAGGTGTCAACGCGATGCACGATCCAACGGAAGGTGGAATCGCCAATGGACTCCACGAAATGGCCGATGCCGCGGATCTGGGATTTAAGGTGTACGCGGAGAGGATTCCAGTTAGAGAGGAAACCCTGAAGATCTGCGGGCTGTACGGCTTGGACCCCCTGGCCCTCATAAGCTCCGGAACCCTCATGGTAGCGGCTCCTAGGGAGAGAGCCAGCCGGATAGCCTCCGCCCTCGAAAGGGAGGGAATCCATGCCACGGTCGTAGGAGAGTTCGTGGAGGACCCGGACGTCAGAGTGCTCGTCGAAAAGGACGGGGAAAAGGAGCTCCCCCAACCCAAAAGCGATGAGATATGGAAGGTCGTCTAAAGCTCAACGGAGATCCTCAGTTTCTCCTCTTCTTCCAGCTTTTTCAGGATTTCAAATGCCTTGGCCGGAGGCAAATTCAGTGCCCTGAGGTGCTCGTAAGCCAGCCTTATCTCCGAACGTTCCGGCTCAGGAGCTCTGCGCTCCATGTACATCAGAACCGCCAGAAGAACTCCCCTGATGCTCGGCTCCTGGAGGGGCAGGAGCTTCCAGCCGTTTTCGTAAACGTACGCTGCCCTAGGGGTATCCGTCTCCGAGATCTCATCTATGGGGAGCAGGTTCGAGGAGCTGGCCGTCAGATAGCCAACGAGGGTCTCCTCAGAATAGCCCTCCTTCTTGAGGCTTGAGAAACTGAGCTCCAACGCCTTCAACAGGGAGGAGCGACGCTCGATTCCTGTGATTCCATCCTTAGAGAGGAAGGATAGCTTCAACACGGATCTCTCAAGCGGCTCAGCCTCCAGGTTAACCCTTAAAAGAACGCGATCGCTAAGGCGCGAACCCTCCTCGAAGGCCTTTATAGCTATCCAAACGGCTCCGTTTGTAAGGATTCCATACCTAACTCCAGCGTTAAAGCAGTACCTCCCAAGCTGGCGCAGGGGCCCCTCGTTCTTCAGTATGTTGACTCCCAGGTTCTTGGCCTCCACAAAGGCAAAGACCGATCCGTTCAGTATCAGTGCATAATCGGCCCTACCGTCCTCGGTCCGTTCCTCGGGTCGGACTTCCTCAGGATTGTTCCAGTCCCACCCAAGTGCCCGGAATATCTCACCGAGAAGGTGCTGTTTCACCGCCTCTTCGTTCTTTTCGTAGAGGTTTCTGTGTGCCCGCATCCTCCGGGACACCCTAAGGACCGCACTCCTAAGTCCGTCCATGTGTACCACCGGTCCCTCTGGACTACACCCAACAACCTAAAAGCTTTTGTGGTTGAATCCGAAAACCCAAGGGGATTGAAATGTGTCGGATACTCTTTGCAGCCGGGGAAGGGGGGCGGATACGACCGCTTCTGGATGCACTCGTGAACGCATCAAAGAAGGACCCGTACAAAGAGGCCAGGGGAAAGGGGAGCCAGCACAGGGACGGGTGGGGGTACCTGCTCATCAGGGATGGAACGGAGAGGCACTACAGATCGGTTAACCCGATGTTCCATGATATAGATGAGATCCAAACCCTCAACGAGAGGCTGAACGGTTTCGTGGTCTTGATGGCTCACGCACGAGCTGCCAGTCAGGGAAGCGTCGGACTCCTGAATACACACCCGTTCGCGTTCTCCTCCCGAAGGGGTTTCAGTTTCTGGTTGTTCCACAACGGGGACCTAAACAAAAAGCAACTGGTCGAGATGGCCGGGTTTGAGGAGGAGGACCTTAAAGGAGTTTCCGACAGCTACGTACTGGCAGCTTACCTCTGCAGGCACCTGGCGGGTACGTCAAAGGAAGACGTGATTGAAGCTTATAGAGAGGCGGTAAAAGCCACCAGGACCTCGTTAAACACCGTGACGGTGTTCCAGGATACCTCACCGGAAATCCGCGCTTTCATAACAGCGTATTCGACGGAAAACCGCGTTAAGGAACCCAAGGACTGGGACTACGCCAAGATACTGTCCCTTGAGGAAGATGACCTCTTCGCTATTGCCTCCTCAACAGTGGAGCTTTACCACCCCTCGGACTGGAGGGTTCTTAAAAACGGAACCGCGCTGTACCTCCGGATCGACCCACGGAAGAGGAGGGTGGACCGCACAGTGGAGAGCCTCTGAAATGTTATATACTCCTTTTCCCAGAACAGTATCACGGTGATCTCATGGAGAGGGACACCCCCATAAAGGTCTACATGACGAGGAAACTAATCGGTGTTTCTCCGGGAGACTCGGTAAAACAGGCGTGCGAGATAATGGTGGAGTTCGACATCGGCTCCCTAGTCGTCATAGAGGATAACAGAGTGGTCGGTTTCTTCACAAAGAGCGACATAATAAGACGCGTCGTTATCCCGGGCCTCCCGAACTCAACCCCCGTGAGGGAGATAATGAGCAGCGAATTGATAAGTGTGGACAGCAACACCCCTCTGAGGGAGGTTCTGGATCTGATGGCCAAGAAGGGCATAAAGCACATGCTTGTCGAGGACAACGGAAAGATCGTGGGCATCTTCAGCCTGAGCGACCTTCTCACCGCCAGCAGGAGGCGGCTTGAAACCGCCATAGCTGCGGAGTGATACGCATGATAAGGATAGCCCACATAAGCGACACGCACATAACGAGCGACGCGGCCTACAAGGGATACGCGTTTGACCTGATAGCCGAGGAGATAAACCGCGGGGACTTCGACTTCGTCATCCACACCGGTGACGTGACCAACCAGGGGCTCAGGGAGGAGTACGAGAGGGCGTCCTACGAGCTGAAGAAGATACGCAAGCCTATCGTAGTGCTACCCGGGAACCACGACGTCCGAAACGTGGGCTACAAACTCTTTGAAAAGTTCATAGGCCCCCCAAACGGCGTGTTTGAGTTCCAGGAGGGGGTTCTGATATGGGTTGACTCCACGATCCCGGACCTCAGCGACGGCAGGATCGGGGAGTATAAATTCAGATGGCTCAGGGGAAAACTTGAGGAGTACTCCAGCAGAAGGATAAAGATAGTGGCAGCCCATCACCACCTAATACCACTCCCAGACACGGGCAGAGAGAGGAACGTACTGTACAACGCAGGGGACGTGCTTGATCTCTTCCTCAGGCATGAAGTCACCCTGTATACCTGCGGACATAAACACGTGCCCAACCTGTACCGCGTGGAGGACCTCGTGGTGGACAACGCGGGCTGTACATCATGCCGCAAGACCCGCGCGGGGGACGTCAATAGCTACAACGTGATAACTCTGTACGACGACGGCCGGATGGAAGTCAGGATAAGGCGCGTGACGGGGGACGAATTCAGAAAAGAGCACAGAGCCGTAAAACCCAAGCTCTTTATCCCCAAAGGAAAACGGCTCGTGAGAGTAGTCCAGATGAGCGAAAGCAATGTATCCGACCGTGTGTACTTCAGGAAGAAGGTTCTAGAGCATGCGATCAGGATGATAAATGAGAAGCTCAAACCCGATCTCGTCATACACAACGGTGATCTGGTGGACGCCGGCATCGAGCGCTACTACGCCAAGGCATACGAATTCTACGAGAGGATAAAGGCCCGAAAGCTGATAGTACCTGGTCATAACGACATAACCTACCTCGGACACGACCTCTTCAAAGAGTACTTCGGAAGGCCCAACACCGTCGAGATAGGGAAGTTTGCCTTCATCCCAGTTCAGAGTGCACAGTACGAAACCCCAATCGGTGTCGTCGGGAGGATGGGACAGCGTATCCTCCGCGATCTACTCCGGGAGCATGATGACAAGTTCACCACGGTCGTAATGCACCACAACATAATCCCAGTCCCACGGAGCAGGGAAATCGGCTTTCTGGAGGATGCTGGCGATGTGCTGAAGATGATCACGGAAGAAAACGCCAACCTTGTCCTCACGGGACACGGGGGAAACGCCTTTGGGGTAAAGGTTGAGGACTCCCCGATAGTGAACGCGGGATCGGTGAGCTGGGAGCTCCACAGAAACCCCTACGGAAACACGTTCAACGTCATAGACATTTACACTCACATCGTGGTGGCGTTTGAGGTCCAAGCGACATGGGGCTCCGGCAGGCTCCTGGGGATATGGAAGGTAAAGAAGAACCTCAATCCGTGAGGTCCTCCACCCGCTTCATCATTCGTTCCATCAGGTCCTTCATTATCCTTGAAACCGTTGCCTCCAGCTCAATGTTTTCAAAAACCGGAACTCCCCGCTCCTTCGCCTTACGCACTATGAACTCCTGTATCTCCATTATCTCATCGAGATGTTTCAGGTAGTACTCCGCGGGACGCCTGCTGTACCTTCCCCTCTCGTAGAACCGCGCCCTGAGGTCCTCCTTGGTGGGCACGGTTATCACGTACATGAAGCTGTTCTCCGCGGGGTCAACGTACCCGGGAACCAGATGTATGCCCTCTAATATCGCATTGAGACCCTCCCTACGGGCCCGTTCGACAACCGCGTTGACGCCAACCGAGACGTGTTTCACCTGATTTTCAAAACCCCTCCACAGGGCGACCTCCCCCCTTCGATCCGGAGAGTGGAGTGTCCTCCAGGCAAGGAACGAGGAGGTGTGAAGGTCGGGCAGGAGTTCGGGGGCAATCATCTTCCTCATGACCTCCCTGATGGTGTCGGTTCCGATAACGCTCCTTACCCCAAGCCGGAACGCCAGCTCCGTGGCTATCGTTGATTTGCCCACCCCGGTAGTCCCACCGATCAGGAGAACCATCGGGAGCTTAAGCCGTTTGAACCTGCGCCAGAACACGTACCTCTGGGCTTCCTCAGTGAGGCCGTGCTCCCGGAGTTTGAGGTAGGTCAAATCACGGATTTCATCGGAGGTCACGACCCTCTTTCTCCTGGCCTCAAGCTCCTTCTGCACCTCGGTGGCTATCCCGTAAGCTATTCCAACGTCCACCCCAGCTAGGGTTATTGAACGCGTTAGTATCCCTCTGGAAAACGGGAGTCGGGTGTTCCGCTCCCTATCGGCAACTATTATCATCCCCCCGCCTCCAGAACCCTCTTTCCAAGCTCAACGAATGCGGCCGCCAAGTCCTTGCCGTCTATGTTCAGAGGTTCGTTGTCTAAGTATACAACTTCCACCCCCCTTTCAAGCGCCCACCTGGTTACCACATCGACGGCGGCCGCTTTAAGCTCCACCGCAACCGCATCCACCCTTTCAAACCTCCGGAGATCCCTAATGAGCCGGGGTCGGTTGGCAAGGTTTCCCGAGACCTCCACTACATCCGAACCGAGGGGCTCAAGGTAGCTGCGTGCCTTGCCCGCCGCCTCCGTAGAGGTCATGATTACCCCGATCCTTTTCCCAGTAACGTCGCCCAGTGGCCTCGGCCTAAAAGCCGTGAAATGGATGTCGGCTTCAGGGTTTACCTCCATCACGATCCTCTCGATCTTTTCAAGCTTATCCGCACTGACCACGTCTGCCATAGTCACCACAACAACGTCCGCAAAGGCCAGTCGCAGAGGGCCGAAATAGCCGGATATATGAGTTAGGGGTTGCTTTGCCCCGACAACCACCACATAAGCATCCGCACGATAAGGTGGGAACGTCGCCCCGCTCCCCTCCAGGATCACGAGGTCAACCGGGAGGCTCTCCGCGAGCTTTACTCCCTCGTGTACAACATCTAAAAAGGGAAAACCCGCCATTCCACCACCACACCGCCTGCATCCGATGGTCTTCACTCCCGATGTCAAAGCATCCTCCAGATGGTCCGAGGCCGCGTGCTCACCACCCTCCACCAGTTCAATGAGGTACTCCGGCGTAATATCTTCCGCATCCCCCGGGATAAGCTCAGGCTGCTCCGGGCCCCCCCTTCCCATGGTCACTATCACCGGTTCACAGATCTCCTTCAGGGTTCTGGCGAGAAAGCCGCTAACTGCGGTTTTCCCTATCCTTTTTCCCGTCCCTATAACCCCGACGCTCGGCTTTTTGACGCGACCCAGAGGCTTTGGGGTAAAGTGAAAGTCCGCTCCCCGGTAGGAGACCCCGTGAAGGAGGCAGAGTGAAGCGATCTTAAACCGGTCCTCGTAGGTGACAACTGGCTCATCGCTTAGATCAACCACTTCTTCAACGTGATTCTCCATGAGCGCCCGTTTAAGGGAGGCCAAATACTCATCCGAGTAATACAGACGGATTCCAAGTTTTTCAGCCAGTGATTCAATGGAACCAACCTTCTCGATGCCACCGAGAAAGACAGCACAGCAGACATCACCGAGGGTCCTCACGGCCCAGGCGGTTACGTCGGGGTAATGTTCCCCATCGATGAGGACCATTCTCATGAGATCACCATAGAAGAATCCGCACTGGAGGATTTAACCTTTGCCGATGGCAACACAAGCGTTATAAATCCTAAAAGGACTATACTTACGACGCCACTTAGGGCGTCATGTATGGAGGTGTAAGCCATGGTTGAGATGCTGGTTAAGTCCAAGATTAAAGAGGCCGTTAAGGCCGTTGACCCCGACATGAGGGTTAACCCAGAGTTCTACGACGCCCTTGAAGCGGAACTCAAGGCCCTTGTCGAAAAGGCCGTCAGAAGGGCCAAAGACGAAGGCAAGAAGACCCTCTACCCAAGGCACGTCTGAAGGTATACTTCGGACCGTTTTCGTTCTCAACCGGTGGTCTTTTATCCACCGCCCCCTAATTTCTTTGGTGCTGAACATGGGAGTGAGAAAACTAGGTGACTCTCTGTACATATACCCTGGAAGTCCGGGCACGTTCATAAAAGTGGTTGAGGATAAAGCGGTCCTTGTAGACCCCGGACACGGGGGTAAGAGGCACAAAGACCTCCGGAGAGAGGTCAAAAGACTGGGAGTCGATGTGCGAGCCCAGCTGGCTACCCACGGACATGCCGATCACATATCCGTCTGCCCGCGGATTGGGGCACCCCTCTTCATGCACCGCTTTGAATTCAGCGTGGCGGAGAGCCCCCTGAACCGGGAGCTCCTGACCTTCGGATCGAAAGCTCCCGAAGGATTTCTGGTGTTTCAGTTCCCCGAGGAGGTTAAGGTTCACGCGGTTTTTGAGTGGAACGACAACCTCTTTGGGCTCAGGGCCCTCAAGCTCAACGGCCATTCCCCTGGAATGACGGGCTTTCTCGACGAGGATGAGGGGGTGATCTATGCGGGGGACTCCTTCTTCGGGGAGAGGGTTCTGGAGTCCGTCGGTGTTCCCTATCTGATCGACCCAGTGTTATTCAAGACATCAATAAACGAACTGCATAATTATACAGAGAAGGGCTACACGCTTGTACCCTCCCACGGGAAGATCGTCGAAGGGGAGGAGGCCATCGAGCTACTTGACCTCAACATGAGGAGGATTGAAGAAACAGAAGCGCTTGTCCTTCGTCTGCTTGAGAACCCCCTGAGCATGGATGAACTCGCGTTCAGGATAATGAAGGAATACGGCGTCGAGATAACACCACAAAAACTCGCCCTCAACTTGGTGCCCCTCCGGGCGTTCATCGCAGAACTCCACGACAGGGAAGAGGTGGAGGCACTGATCGAGAACGGTCTGAAGTGGAGGGTTAAAAGGGTGTAAACTTGTGAGTTGCGGTTCTATTCCCCGTCCTCGGGGTAGCAGATGTACTTGTAGGGACAGAACCTGCACGCGTATGAGTACTTCCTTGGGGGAAGTCTATCATTCTCGTAGTGCCGCTTCACCGTGTAAAAATGCCTGAGAGTTTCGCGGAACATTTTGCCATCGTAGAGGACTTCAAACGCCCTAAAGTTCGGGCCCTTGACAACCGGGAACCCCGAAAAGTCTATCTTGCTGATGATTTTCATAGGCTCCTCATGAAGCTTGACGTAGTATAAATAGCCATAGTCCGCCTCCGCCCACCTCATGTAGATGTTGAGCTGGGCCATGTGGTAGTCGTAGGGCTCCCTCGGGAGACTGGTCTTGCCCTTTATCTCTATGGGAAAATCCCGTATAGCATCGATCCTGCCGTGGATCTCGAATCCAAGCCTCTCAGAGCGTAGTATGAGGTGTTTCTCCAGCTCAAAGCCGTACCTCCGCGAGAGTATCCCCTGAAGGACATTGTGGGTGTCTATCCCCTGATTCAACCGCACCCTCACGAATTCAGGCCAGCGTTCGGGGTAGCCCTTCAGCCTGAAGTATATCCTCCTCGGGCATGTGAGAGCCTCACTGGCGTAAAATTCCAGCAGTCCATCACCATCGTTCTCTTCCATGAGTTTCCCCCCAGGAACGGGGCGGGTCATCGGTCCGCGAGCCTCACCACCCCTGCGTCAGCTAATACCGACGTCATCACCCGTTCAGACTGGGCAAGGGTCGTCATCCGCGCTGATACTTAGTGCAGAAACCCTCTTTAAAACCTTTGGGGAAAGGAAGCAAAGAGAAGCGTCAGAGTATCGTGCCTTTCTTCCTTTTGAGGGAGTAGCTGAGACCGTAGGCGGGCCAGATGCTTGGGGGCTGGTCGTAGTGATGCAGGTTGCAAAGTATCTTCTCCGCGGTTTCCCTGTTTCTGGCCCTGACGCGGAGGGTGCCATCTTCAAGTTCCACCACACCCTCGGCCAGACGAAGCCTTAATCTAGAACCGTCCCGTTCAGGTCGGGCCCTCATCAGGAGCCGTTCGTACTCCTCGTATGCCTCCCGACTCAGTCTCTGCTCAAGAAGTGCACTTTTTTTCTTATTCTTAAACAGGCGTGACAACCAACTATTCGGTGGGTCTTCCTCCATACCGTTCATCGACCTCCAAGAGGATTCTCATCATCTACTCTCTCTTTCGAGTTTTTAAGGATTTCCCGTCGACTTTCACCAAAACGGCAAGTGGGAACCTTTTTAAGGAACCTTCCTCAGGGAAGTGCGATGGATGGAATAAAAAAGACCCAGCTCATAAAACCCCGCATAAGGAGGATACTATCCAAGGAACTCCCCCCAGAACTCATCCCAAAGCTTCCCAGACACTGGGTTCTGGTAGGCGACGTTCTGATTCTTCCAATCCGCACCGAGCTTGAACCCTACAAGCACCGTATAGCCGAGGTCTACGCGGAGGTTATCGGTGCCAGGGCCGTTCTACGAAAAGGAAGAATAAGCGGTGAGTTTCGCGAGACGAACTACGAGCTTCTCCACGGGAACGATACTGTGACGGTGCACGTTGAGAACGGGATAAGGTACAAGCTCGACGTTGCCAAGGTCATGTTCTCTCCGGCCAACATCAAGGAGCGCGTTAGAATGGCGAAGGTTGCAAGACCCGGCGAGCTGGTCGTCGATATGTTCGCGGGAATCGGGCACCTGAGCCTTCCGATGGCCGTCCACGGAAAGGCCCGAGTGATAGCCATAGAGAAGAGCCCTTACACGTTCCAGTTCCTCGTTGAGAACATCGAACTGAACAGGGTTCAGGGCAGGATGACAGCCTACAACATCGACAACCGCGACTTTCCCGGGGAGAACGTAGCGGACAGGGTCTTAATGGGCTACGTGGTTAAAACCCACGAGTTCATACCAAAGGCACTGGACATAGCCAAAGACGGGGCGGTGATCCACTACCACAACACGGTACCTGAGAAGCTGATGCCCGAGGAGCCATTCAGGACGTTCCGGGAAATCGCGAGGGAGCACGGCTACGAGGCCGAGAAGCTCAACGAGCTGGTAATCAAACGCTACGCCCCGGGTGTCTGGCACGTTGTCGTTGACGTGAGAGTGTTCAAGGGATAACCCCCAACGTCCGGTTTTAAGGTCCCCCATCACGTTGTTCGACCACGTTCACTGAGGGAAATTTCAGGACATCCGAATAAAAATTTGAGCCCCCCCGCCATCCCTTGATACCCTGTGGTTAACGCATGAACTTAACCTCTTATCCCCTGTGAAACGCTTCCTTTTGCGAAGACCTTATATCTTCGGACCCGAAAATCTTTCGAGGTGATTCTGACATGGAAGCTAAGGGTGGTTACTGGGGCAAGGTTCTAAGGGTCAACCTGACGACCCACGAGATCAGGGTGGAGCCCCTGTCCGAGGAGTTCCCGAGGAAGTACCTCGGCGGCGTTGGCTTCGGTACAAGGGTTCTCTACGACGAGGTTCCGGCCTGTACCGATCCGCTTGGGCCGGAGAACAAAATGATAATCACGCCCGGCCTGTTCGTTGATACAGGCATCGGGACCGGTTCCAAGACGGCCTTCAACTTCAAGAGCCCGCTTACAGGCGGCTACGGAAGGGCCATGGCCGGTGCAGAACTCGGTGTCCATCTGAAGAGGGCCGGCTACGATATGCTAATCATAGAGGGGGAGAGCGAAGAACCCGTTATGCTCGTTATAGAAGATGATGAAGTAATGTTTGTCCCGGCCAACGGCTACTGGGGACTCACAACCGGCGAGGCCAGAGCCAAGGCAAAGGAGGAGTACCCCGGTCACGCAACGGCATTTATAGGCCCAGCGGGCGAGAACCTCAGTCTCATCTCAACCATCGAAACCGATGAGAGACAGGCCGCTCGCGGTGGTCCCGGTGCGGTTCTTGGAAGCAAGAAACTCAAGGGAATCCTCATAAAAGGCACCGGAAAGATACCGATAGCCGATCCTGAGAAACTCCGCGAGCTCATCAAGAAGTGGGCAATGGTATTTAAGGACCACCCGGCGATCAAGGCGGACATGGACTACGGAAGCGGCGAGTTCCTCGACTGGATGAACCGCGAGCGCGGTACCTTCCCGGTCAGGAACTGGCAGATGGGCTTCTTCAAGAAGGCCTACGAGAGGGCCAAGGAGGAGGGAAGGGAGCACATCGGAATCGACCCCTACTTCTGGGCACCGAAGTACCGCGCGGGAAGGAGACCGTGCCCACTCTGTAACAAACCGTGCAGCCAGTACGTTCAGGTCGAGAGCGAGAAGTGGGGCACCTTCATGGTGGACGGTCCCGAGTACGAGACCCTCTACTCCTTCGGCGGCGTTCTTGAGCTCGACGACTTCGAGACCGTTGCATACCTCAACAAGATAGCCGATGAGTACGGCCTCGATACCATCTCTGCAGGTGTTACCATCGCCTGGGCCATGGAGGCCTACGAACGTGGATTGCTCACCAGGGAAGAGACCGACGGTATCGAGCTCACCTTTGGCAACGGTGATGCAGCCGTTCAGGCCCTCCGGAAGATGGCGCTTCGCGAGGGCAACCTTGGAAAACTCCTCGCCGACGGTGTAAAGAGGGCCAGCGAGAGGCTAGGAAAAGACAGCTGGAAGTTCGCCATGCATGTCAAGGGTATGGAGCCACCTGCCTACGACGTTAGGGGAATCAAGGGAATGGCACTCGCCTTCGCCGTGAACGTTCGTGGTGCAGACCATCTAACCTCCGGAGCTTACGGAACCGAGCTCGTAGGAAGGTGGTGGAAGTTCGACGGCGTGGACAGGACGAAGGGCGAGAACAAGGGCTTTGAGATTGCCTTCCACGAGAACCTCATGGCGGTCTACGACGCCACCGGAACATGCAAGTTCTCAAGGCACATGTACTTCCTTGAGGGCTTCCCGGAGCTCGTCAAGGCGGTCACCGGCATGAACATCGGCGAGGCCGAGCTGATGGTCATCGGCGAGAGGATAATGAACATCGCCCGCGCCTTCAACGTCCGCGAGGGCTTCACCAGGAAGGATGACACCCTGCCGTACAGGGTTATATGGGAGCCGATTCCAGAGGGGGTCAGCAAGGGGCTCCACGTTCCGCCGTGGGAGCTCGACAGGATGCTCGATGAGTACTATCAGGCTCGCGGATGGAGCAGGGATGGAATCCCGGCCAAGGCCAAGCTCATGGCCCTCGACCTCCCGGACATCGCAGAGGACATCGGGGCGGGGATTTGATTCCTGCCTTCTCTTTGCTTCTCCCCAATAAGTTAAATATAAGAACCTGCTGGAGTATCCCCTCTTCGGTGTGAATCATGGAGAAGAAGCTCACTGATTTCCTAGATGCTCCACCAAAGAAGGATACCGGTTTAACCCGCGAGGAGCTTGAGCGGGCTCTTAAGAAGGCCGCGGATTTAATCAGGACGAGGGTCGATTATAAGTACATCCCCCTTCTGCTCTTCCTGAAGCGTCTGAGCGACGAGTGGGAGAAGGAGTTTGAGGAGTACGTTAGGAAGCTCACCAAGGAAGGCCTGGACAGAAAGACCGCCGAGGAGCTCGCCCTCAAAGACAGGGAATCATACACGATTAACTATCCGCCAGAATACCTCTGGAGGAAGCTCCGCGAGAAGGACATCGAGAGCCTTCCCCAGAACCTTTCGCAGGCCCTCAAGAAGCTCGCCGAGCTCAACCCCAACCTGAGGGGTGTCGTCGACCGCTTCGACTTTATGGAGTTCATGCTCCACAGGGACAACGCCGAGATACTCAGGCAGCTCTTCGAGCTCTTCAGCGGGCTTGACCTAAAGCACGCCTCGCCCGATGTTCTTGGCGATGCCTACGAGTGGATTCTAAGGTATTTCGCCCCGCAGAAAGCCAAGGAGGGTGAGGTTTATACCCCAAGAGAAGTCATCAGGCTCCTAGTTGAAATCCTCAAGCCGGAGCCGGGCGAAGAAGTCTACGACCCCGCGATGGGCTCCGGGGGAATGCTCATCGGGGCTTACCTTTACGTTAAGGAGCACCGCGGAGCGGATGAGGCTAAAAAGCTCTTCCTCTACGGCCAAGAGGTCAATCCAACCACCTACGCTTTAGCCGAGATGAACATGATACTCCACGGCATTAAGTCTCCAAAGCTCGCCACCGGCGATACACTTCTGAGACCACAGTTTAAAGAGAGCGAAAGGCTCAAGTGCTTCAATGTGGTTATAGCCAACCCTCCGTGGAACCAGGACGGCTACGGTGAGGCGACCCTCAAAAAGGCCGAGTTTACCGAGCGCTTCAAGTACGGCTATCCGCCGAACAACTCCGCGGACTGGGCGTGGATCCAGCACATGCTCGCGAGCGCCAAATATACTGGAAGGGTCGGCATCGTCATAGACAACGGCGCGCTCTTCAGGGGCGGGGCCGAGAAGAAGATAAGGGCGAAGATACTCAAAGAGGATCTGCTTGAGGCGATAATTTTACTCCCCGAAAAGCTCTTCTACAACACCGGCGCTCCGGGTGCGGTAATGATATTCAACAGGAACAAGCCAGAGGACAGGAGGGGGAAAGTCCTCTTCATCAACGCCTCGCAGGAATACGAAAAGCATCCGGAGATAAGGAAGCTGAACAGACTCGGCGAGGAGCACATCAGAAAAATAGTAACTGCCTTCGAGAAGTTTGAAGATATCGAGGGCTTTGCGAGGGTCGTTGAGCTGGACGAGATAAAGGAGAACGACTACAACCTCAACGTCACCCTCTACGTCTTTTCGATGGAGGAAGAGGAGGAGATAGACGTTAAGGCCGAGTGGAAGGAGCTGAAGAGGATTAACGAGGAGCTCGCGAGGGTTGACGAGAGGATTGAGGGGTATTTGAAGGAGCTGGGGTATTGAGGTGAATGACATGACTAATTCCCGCCCAATTCCAATAGTTGAGAGCATTTCTGTTCAAAACATCTACGAGGCTCCAGAATTGAAGCCAATATTTGACGAGTTCCTAGTAGAACTGCCTCCAAGCATGTTGGAGATTATCAAACAATTCGCAGAGCGCATTCTCATGGATATCACGGGGATTAAGGGCACGCTAGAACTTTCCATTGTTGTTGATGCAAATCAAGTAATATCCGAAGCAATTAACTACATCCGAGATGGTAGATTGCCCCTCATTATTGAACTATCGAAAACGCCATTTGTTAAGCTATATGCTCCCCCATCAATCCGTGAGGAAACTTTGAAAGATGAGAGAAAACTAGAGAAGATCTCAAAGAAGAAGGGAATCCCAGTTGAAGCACTCAAGAGCGCCATTGAGGAAATTCTAGAGCACATCACCTTTAAAGTGCCAGAGGGTTATGAGGAATATAAAAAGGCTATGAAATTAGTTGGTGAAAGGGATCCTGATGATGTAGACTACGTGTGGCTGTATTTTTCAATAAATGCAACCGCTATTGTTTCTTCCGATAAAGACATCACAGAAACCACAATTAAAACATGGAAAAACATGGGGCCGTTAAAATACATTGAAGTTATCCTTAGGAGAGGCTCTCTTTCTTTTGTTGTCTTATCTCTGGGAGGGCGTGCCATTTTGGAGTTTCTGTTTAAGATAATCCTGGCCGTAATTGGAACAATCTTAGGAATTTTAAAAGTCATGTGGAGTTATACAAAACGCATTATTGCATGGATTAGTGAGGGTATTCAAAATTTATCTGAACTACAAGCATTGGCTTTCTTCGCAACTCTCGGGGCCATTGTGTATTATTTTGGCAGAGAAATTAAAGAATGGGCAGAAACCTTAGTGAATAGAGTTATAGAATTCTTGAGGTCTGTAAAAGACTTTATCATTAGCCTCTTGAATATAATCTTGGACAGCCCTATAGTTAGGGCCTTAAGAACCTTAATGGAATACTCTGCGATTTTGATAGAACTTTACAAAGAGATTAACCTCAAGGACATTGAGGAAAATGTCATCAAAGTGGGTGGTCCCAATGAAAGCTCAGGCTAAAACCAAGTTCAAGAAAACCCCAATCGGCGAGATTCCCGAGGATTGGGAAGTTGTCAAAATAAAAGAGGTTATCAAAGAAGCTAAACCCGGGTTTGCAAGTGGAAAACGTGATGAAAACGGGATAATTCAGCTTAGAATGAACAACATCACTACCGAAGGCAAGGTCACACTAAAGGAATACTTGAAAGTCCCAGTTCCTGACAATATTGATGATTATCTCCTTAAACCCGGCGATGTGCTGTTTAACAACACAAACAGTGTTGACTTAATAGGAAAGACTGCAATATTCCGAGGTGAATGCAGGTTTTGTACATATAGCAACCATATAACACGAATTAGAGTAGATTCAAATCAAGTTCTTCCAGAGTGGGTTATGTACTACTTCTTAGAACTTTGGCGTATCGGATACTTTAGACAGATTTGTGTTAGGTATGTTGGACAGGCCAGTGTTAAAAAGACCGACTTGTTGAATATAAAAATCCCCCTCCCACCCCTCCCCGAGCAGAAGAAAATAGCCGAGATTCTAAGGACAGTTGACGAGGCCATCGAGCGAACGGAGCGCCTGAAAAAGGGCCTCATGCAGAGGCTTTTAACGAAAGGCATCAAGCATGAGCGGTTCAAGAAGACCGAGCTGGGCGAGATTCCAGAGGAGTGGAGGGTTGTAAGAGCTGGTGAAATTTGTCAAAGTATAGTTCCTGGTAGAAATAAACCAAAAAAATTCGATGGCGATATCCCTTGGATAACCCTAGCAGATATAGACGGCATGTATGTTGGGGCTTCAAAATCTGGCCTAAATGTGAGCAAAGAGGAAATTAAAAGGTGTGGGAATAAAATTATTCCTCCTAATAGCGTCATAATGAGTTGTGTAGGAAAGTTTGGTATTGTTGCAATAACTACAAGGGAAGTTGTATTAAACCAACAACTACACGCTTTTGTGTGCCCTAAAACATTAGATCCATATTTTCTTGCAGTTGCGTTAATGTCCCAAGCTAGATATATGGAATCAATAGCAACTAAAACGACCGTTCCATATCTAAATAAAGACAAGATTAATAGCATTCCGATACCTATTCCTCCCCTCTCCGAACAGAAACAAATAGCCAAAATCCTCTCCACCGTCGATAGAAAGCTCGAACTCCTCCGGCAGAGAAGGGAAAAGCTTGAGCGCGTTAAGCGCGGGCTGATGAAAGACCTGCTGACAGGAAGGGGGAGGGTGAAGTATTACAACCAAAAAGTATAAATAACCTTTTGTCTTGAATATTAACATCCCGGTGGGTCTCCTGCTCCTGATGACCTCGGGAACCGTCAGCCCCGACACAGTTTCAGCAGTCGTTGGGGTGATTGACATGGTGGTCCAAGCAACTTCAAG
>NZ_JALSLB010000028.1 GCF_026988555.1 Thermococcus sp.
GCCAATTTCCGCATTTAGGAGGACCTGTCTGGAGGACATAGGCGGATTTGTTGAAGACGCCGTGGAAGACTATACCACAACCCGGGAACTCAAGAGGAGAGGGAAGGTAGTCTATGCGCCCCGCGCTAGAGTCTGGACACGAATGCCCGGTGGTGTGGAGTTGCTCTGGAGGCAGAGGAAGAGATGGTTTTTGGGCGATTTGAACCACGTGGGAGGAGGTCTCACAAAGGAATGGGCATTTCTGCTTGCCGGTGATGTTGTGGCATTTTTTGATGTTGCCCTGCCGTTTCTGTTGGTTCTCTGGGGGCACCGGCTCCTCTTCGCGTTCTGGTACACTTTTGAGGTCGTGACGATGCTGATTCCTACGGTTGTAGAGGGGGGTTCCCTAACGGGTGCCCTTCTCTTCCCACTCATCCTGTGGTTCTGGGCGCTGTTCTATCTGACCCTCCACCTCTACGGGTACGGTAGATTGCTCCTCAACACCTTTAACCTTCGAAACATTTTTAAATGATCATTCCTGTCCTACATAAACTATATAGATTATAGAGGTGGAGAGATGATAGAGGTCCTAGCGGCGGCCTTTTTTATGGCATGGGCCGTTGGAGCAAATGACAGTGCAAAGGCAGTTGGCACCGCTGTGGGTTCGGGGATAGTCGGCTTTAAACGGGCCGTGCTTATAATAGCCGTTTTCACCACCCTTGGTGCAGTGATGGGTCACTCCGGGGTTTCCACCACAATAACGGGCCTGGCCGAGGGTATCAACCCCGGATACGTCTCCCTTGTTCTCTTCAGTGCAGCCACCGCAGTCACACTTGCCAGCCTCATAGGGATGCCCATCTCCACAACGCAGTCAATAATCGGCGCCCTTGTTGGTGCGTCTCTCTCACTTGGACTCCCAGTGGATTGGGGCACCATTCTAAGGATAATCCTTGCGTGGGTTCTGTCCCCGGTTTTCGCCGCTTTGATGGCTATAGCGGTTTATCGCATCTACAAACCCACAATTAGAAGAATAAAGGGGCTTAAAAACCTCGAATTAGCCCAGAAATGGCTTGTTTTCCTTGCTTCCGCATACTCCGCGTTCAATCTCGGCACAAACGAGGTTTCGAACGTCATCGGCCTGGCCAAAAGCGGCGGAATCAGCAACCCCAACGCTCTTTTAGCCGCGGTGATGGCGTTTGGGACCCTCACCTTCAGCTACGAGGTCATGATGACCATCGGCAAGGACATCTCCCCCTTGGGTCCGACTTCTGCCTTTTCGAGCCAGTTTGGTGCATCGATAGCCGTCACCGTTGCCAACCTTTTCGGTCTTCCTGTGAGCTCAGGCCAAGCTATAGTTGGGGCTATAAGTGGCCTAGGCCTCTACAAGGGAGAATGCGTAAACGGGAAGCTGGTGGCAGATATAGTCAAAAGCTGGGTGCGGGCCCCCCTTTTTGCCGGCATTCTGGCTTATTTACTCATAAAGCTTTTCTCAATGGTGCTCTAGGCACTTAGACTTTTAAACCCCCCACCGAAGGGGTTAAAGGTGTTGGGAGATGGTCGAGTTCAAGTTCGAGGTAAAGGCGAGAGACGCCGCCGGAAGGATTGGAAAGTTAACTGTCAACGGGAAAACGATAGAGACTCCAGCTATAATGCCGGTCATCAACCCGAAGCAGCTGATAGTGACGCCGAGGGAACTCAAGGAGATGGGCTTTGGAATGATAATCACCAACTCCTACATCATCTACAAGACGCCCGAACTCAGGGAGAGGGCCCTTGGGCTTGGAATCCACAGGCTCCTCGACTACGACGGTATCACCGAGGTTGATTCAGGCTCTTTCCAGCTCATGCGCTACGGCGGCGTGGACGTTACGAACAGGGAGATAATCGAGTTCCAGGAGAGGATAGGCGTTGACATAGGCACCTTCCTCGACATTCCGGCTCCACCGGATGCACCGAGGGAGAAGGTCGAGGAGGACCTTAGGATAACCCTTGAAAGGGCAAAGGAAGCCGAGGAAGTCAAGAACATCGCGATGAACGCGGCAGTCCAGGGCTCCACCTATCCAGACCTGAGAACCTATGCCGCCAAAAAGCTCAGCGAGATGGACTTTGAGATTCATCCCATCGGCGCTGTAGTTCCGCTCATGGAGAGCTACCGATACAGGGATTTGGTGGACGTTGTGATTGCCTCAAAGCTCGGTTTAAGGCCCGACAGGCCGGTTCACCTCTTCGGTGCAGGACATCCGATGATTTTTGCTTTAGCGGTCGCGATGGGGATAGACCTCTTTGATTCCGCCAGCTACGCCCTCTACGCCAAGGACGACCGCTACCTAACACCCGAGGGCACGAAGAGGCTTGAAGAGCTTGAGTACTTCCCCTGCTCCTGTCCTGTCTGTTCCCGCCACACACCTCAGGAACTCCGCGAGATGCCGAAGGAAGAGAGGACGAGGCTTCTGGCTCTCCACAACCTCTGGGTAATCCGCGAGGAGCTCAACCGGGTCAAGCAGGCGATAAAGGAGGGAACCCTCTGGGAGCTCGTGGACGAGAGGGCCAGGAGCCATCCGAAGATGTTCGCAGCCTACAAGAGACTGCTGGAGTACAGGGACTACCTCAAAAAGAACGAGCCGGTGACCAAGGCGAGTGCCTTCTTCAAGGTGAGCGAGGAGGCACTGCGCTGGCCGATCGCCCAGCGCGCTAAGGAGAGGGCAGAGCGCGTTAAGAGCAGGTTTCCTGAGACGATAGAACACCCGATATTCGGAGAGATACCCCGGTACCTTGACTTAACCTACCCATTCGCCCAGAGCGAGGGCGAGGAGGACTTCACCATAACCAAGCCCGCCAGGGGAGAGGCTAGGAGCTACATCATGGCCATAGCGGAGTACCAGTTCGGCGAAGGAGCAGGAGAGGCATTTAAAGATTCTTTCGTCGAACTTTCAAGGAAGACTGGCATGCCAAGGCAGATAAAGGCGAAGGGCAAACACCTCGCGACCTTCAGGGCTGAGGACGGTCTCCTGACCCTCGGCATCGAGGGTGCCAAAAGGCTCCACGAGGTTCTGCCGTTCCCGAGGATGTGCGTTGTGGTTAACAGCGACGCTGAGCCCTTCGCGAAGCGCGGAAAAAACGTCTTCGCCAAGTTCGTCGTTGACGCTGACCCCCGAATAAG
>NZ_JALSLB010000029.1 GCF_026988555.1 Thermococcus sp.
TCTCAACCTCGATTAGTGGTGGCTCCCTCCTGTCGCAGAGGCCTGCCTTGGCCAGGGGACAGCGGGGATGGAAGCGGCAGCCTTTCGGCGGGTTTACCGGACTTGGTGGCTCCCCCCTGACCTCCATCCTCTTCTTTGTCCTGGCCAGCTCCGGATCGGGCACAGGAATCGCAGAGAGAAGCATCTGTGTGTAGGGATGAAGCGGGTTTTCAAATATCCTCTTGGCCGGTCCGACTTCAACAAGCTTACCCAGGTACATGACGCCCATTCTGTGACTCATATACTTGACGACGCCGAGGTCGTGGCTTATGAATAGGTACGAGAAGCCGTATTCCTTCTGCAGCCCCTTGAGGGTGTTCAGGATGTTCGCCTGCACCGAAACATCGAGAGCCGATGTTGGCTCATCGAGAACCACGAAGTCCGGCTTGAGGGCAAGGATCTTGGCCAGAGCTATCCTCTGCCTTTGACCGCCCGAGAACTCGTGGGGATAACGGTAAAGGTGCATCTCGTTGAGCCCAACGCTTTCGAGGAGCTTTATCACGAACTCCTCGGGGTCATCGACAGTTATGCCGTGGAATTTAACCGGCTCCATTATGGTGCTGAAGACAGTCTGACGCGGGTCAAGTGAGGAGTAAGGGTCCTGGAACATTATCTGGGCATGTTTCCTGAACCACAGCAGGTCCTTGCCCTTGAGCTTCGTGACGTCCTTTCCCCCGAACAGCACGCTACCCGACGTTGGCTGTATCAGCCTCAGTATCGTCCTGCCGGTGGTGGTTTTTCCGCAACCGCTTTCGCCAACGAGGCCAAAAGTCTCACCAGGGTATATCTCAAAACTAACACCGTCGACCGCCTTCACCCATGCGATCGTTCTTAAGAGGCTTTTGACCGGGAAGTATTTCTTAAGGTTTTCAACTTTGAGCACTGGTTCCATAATCCTCACCTCAATACCTGTGGCAGGCTACAAAGTGGTTCGGTTCGATCTCTTTCAGCACTGGCACCGTCTCCCTGCATACCTGGGTTGCGAATGGGCACCTTGGATGGAAGCGACAGCCAGATGGAGGTGTTATCAGGTTCGGAACAGTTCCCGGAATGCTCTCAAGAGTTTCTATCTCTCCCAGAGGATTCGGCACGGCCTTCAAAAGTGCGGCTGTGTAGGGGTGCAAGGGGTTGTGGAAGATCTGGTCAACCGTCCCTATCTCAACGACCTTGCCCGCGTACATGACGACGACGCGCTGGGCGGTCTCCGCAACGACACCGAGGTTGTGGGTTATAAGCAGGACGGTCGCGTTGTACTTCCTCTTCAGCTCATTGAGCAGATCAAGTATCTGAGCCTGAACCGTAACGTCTAGCGCCGTCGTTGGTTCATCGGCTATGAGGAGGCGAGGGTTGTTGGCTATTCCAGCTCCTATGACAACACGCTGCTTCATTCCTCCACTCAGCTCGTGGGGGTAGTTCTTTACCCTACTTTCCGGGTCCGGAAGCATGACCTCACGGAGAACATTAACCGCTTTAGCAATGCCCTCCTTGATGTTCTTCACCTTGTTGTGAACCTCCATGGCCTCCCCAACCTGGTATCCAACGGTATAGAGGGGATCGAGCGAGGAGTGGGGATCCTGGAATATGTAGGCTATCTCGTTTCCCCGGATCTCCCTTATCCCCTCCTCCCCAATCTTGAGGAGGTCAACAGTTGAGCCGTCCGCTCTGTGGTAGACGACCTGCCCGTTCACTATCCTGCCCGGGCTCTCTATAAGACGGGTTATCGACCTTGAGGTCACGCTCTTTCCACAGCCGGTTTCACCCACGAGGGCGAGGGTTTCACCACGGTATATGTCAAAGGACACGTCCTCTATTGCCTTGACTATACCGGCGTAGGTGTAGAAGTACACGCTGAGGTTTTTGATCTCAACCAGGGGTTCAGGCATTACTCTCACCACCCGCGGCACCTTTCTTCTTCACCTTAAACTCCATGCTGCGTCTCGTCCTCGGATCGAGGATGTCCCTGAGTCCATCGCCGAGGAGGTTCCACCCCAGTACCACGGTGACTATGACGATACCGGGGAACGCCACAAGCCACCACGCCTGTGGGAAGTACTGAGCGCCCTGGTTGATCAAGTTACCCCAGTCAGGGATTGGTGGAACAGCTCCTAGCCCCAGGAAGCTCAGACCAGCCTCCGTCAGGATCACCCCGCCGAAGTCCATCGTTATCATGACCAGTATCGGCCCGATTATATTGGGCAGTATGTGCCTGAACATTATTGTTCTAGAGGGCAGACCTATGGCCCTAGCAGCCTCAACGTACAGGTTCTCCCTCTCCGTCAGCGTTGAACCGCGGGTTATTCTTGTGTACCCTGGCCACCAAACGATTATAAGGGCGACGAAGACCGCCAGTAGCTTTCCGAGGTTGTTAACGTCCCTTGGTTGCAGTGCGAACAGTTTGAGGACCAGGGTCTGGGCGAAGGCATGGTAATTCAGGAAGTTCTGAATTCTCCCCGGTAGGACAGCCGATAGTGCGATGGCCAGTATCAAACCGGGGAATGCCAGGAACATGTCCGTTATACGCATTATTATCTCATCGACGGCACCGCCGTGGTAGCCCGCTATCAGACCCAGCATTATACCGAACGTTGGTCCTATCATGATAATGAAGATGTCCAGCACCAGGGCGGTTCTGGCCCCCGCCAGGAGGACACTAAGAAGATCCCTACCAAAGAGGTCCGAACCGATCGAGTAGTGCACAGTTGTGGTATAATGTATAACGTGCCAGTTCTTGACCATGGTAACGTTCAGGAAAACGTTCGTGCCTGGGGGAGCGAGTTTTGACGTGGAGTTGTACATGACAGGGAAGAAGTCGTAGGGCCAAGACGCGAGGTACGGTCCCACAATGCCAAAGAATATATACACCACGACTATTACCAGGCCCAGAAGCGCCGGAGGGGACCGGTTAAGGGCGTAGGCCATCAACTTCCATTCCTGTATCTTGGACTGGTTTCTCCTTCTCCAGTCTTTCTTAAACAGATTTATAAACACGGCCAGACCATCTATGAGCTTGTCGCTTATCCGGTCAAGTATGGACATCTCGTACTCTTCCCTCTCCTCGTATGATTCTTTCGGTTCCTTTGTGTCATCTCCCATTTGAACCACCTCAGAACCTCACCCTTGGGTCAACCAGCGCGTAGAGTATGTCCGCCACCAGATTGGCCGTTACGAAGACTATTGCGTACAGGAAGGTGACACCGATGAGCGCGGGGAAGTCCAGGTACATCACCGACTGAAGGGCGTAGAGGCCTATTCCCGGGAGGTTGAATATCGTCTCGGTTATTGGGGTCCCAGCAAGCAGCCCTCCGAACTGGAGAGCCAGGATGGTTATGACAGGAACCAGGGCGTTTTTGAGGACGTGCCTGTAGAGCCTGCCCTTCGGGACACCCTTCGCCTTGAGGAAGAGGGTACTGTCTCTGCTGTACGCCTCAAGGAAAGAGTTCCGGGTGAACCTCATCAGAACCCCTGCGGCAGCTATTCCAAGGGTGAAACCTGGAAGCCAGTAACGCCTGACCTGCTCCGCGAAGTTGCCCCAGTTGAGGGTCAAGATGGAGTCTATTACAGGAATGTGAGTTATCTGATGATGGGGAGCGGGCGGTATTCCCGCGAGCGTCGTTAGATTCCAGTGGATGAAGAAAACCCAGATGAAGAGGTAAGCCATGACGTAGATTGGCGTTGAGATAAACACCAGGGCCAGGATTCTAAGGACCATATCCGTTATCGAGTTGCGCTTGAGCGCCGAGATTATACCCAAGGGGAGCCCTATGAGCACCACGAAGAAGAAAGCGAACAGTGCCAGCTGAAAAGTCACTATAAAGCGGTTGCCGATGTTGGTGAACACCGGCACCTGGTTCAGGGGGTCAAGAAGGCTGTTTGTAAAAAGCCCCTTGATCAGAAACAGGTACTGGTCGTACCAGGGCTGATTTAAGTGATACTCCGCTTTTATGAGCTCCACAGCGGATTGAGTGGCCTTTTCGCCCCCCGCCCACGCCCTCACAGGGTTAGCGGGGATGACGTACGCGATTATAAAAACTATGAAGGTGACTCCTATTAACGTAGGGATAAAGGTAAGACTCCTTCTTACCAAGAACTTTCCTAAGCCCGCCATTTATATCCCCCTTTCACGTTTTCGGTGTTAACGGCAATCACAAACACGTAAAAACATGGAAAAAAGAAAGATCAGCTACCTATAACTTTGTAGTTCAGGCTGTCGAACACCACCGCGCTCTGCAGGAAGGGTCCGATGTAGTCATCTGGGTCAAGGAAGTCCGGCGCCCATCCAACTATGTACACCTGGAAATCACCGCTGCCTGTCTTGGACAGGAGAGTCGGCCAGGATAGTGGCGTTACCGATACCTTGAAGCCGAGTTGTCCCCAGCTGTTCTGAAGCAACGACGCCAGCTGCTGGCGCTGGGTGTTTCCGCTGTTGTAGTAGATGGTTATGGTGTACTTCGTCGGGTCTATACCTGACTTCTTGAGGAGGTTAAGAGCGTTCTGCAGGTTGTACGAGTATTTGGTCATGTTGTACTCGGTGTAGCCCAGCCAGTCAATCGGTATTGGACCGTAGTTCGGAACCATGTATCCGTTGTAAACCGACTTGTACACCTGCTGGTACGGAACGGCCCAGGCAAGTGCCTGTCTGACGAGTTTGTTGTTCATCGGCTCCTTCTGGGCGTTAAGAACAATGAATACCATGTCCGGGGTGATGAAGGATTCAATCTTTGACTTGAATCCCTGGAGCTGGAGGTTCTCAACGGCGTTGAGCCTCGTCAGGGGGACGGCAACTATATCGGCGGTGCCCTTCTGGAAGAGGCTTATACGCGTGTTGGCATCGTTGGAGAGTATGTAGATGACCGTCTTGGTCGTCACCAAGTTCGGGTTCTTCTGCTCGATCTGGCTCCACATGGTGGCGTTCCAATAGTGCGGGTTCCTCTGGAGAACCAGATAGCTGTTCTGCTTTGCCTCCTTGATGTAGAATGGGCCTGTGAAAACGCCTATCATGTTGTCCTGCAGCATCTTGTGTATCGGGTCATTGGAACCTTTCTGGACGTAGTTGTTCCATGCGTCCGGCTTCTTACCCCAGTCCGCCGCCTTCATGGCTGCGTCGTACTTGTCGCCGAGCATGTACTTGGCCGGGATGACCATGAGGTACGGGTCGGCAAGGACGCTGAGGATACCTCCATACGGGTGCGGGAGGACGAGTTTGTAGACACCCGCGGTCTGTCCGCTGTACCCGAAGAAGCTGAGGAGCTCCTGTATGGACGTTACGTCCTTGGTCTTGCCGTTGAAATCTGCAATGACGCCGCCGTTCTTGAGAACCTGCTCGAACTCCTGATCGCTCATTGCGTAGCTGGCGCTCAGGTTGGTGTACGTGCTCAGCATCCAGCTGACGGAATAGCCGCCCCTGAGGACGCGCCAGAACTCGAACTCAACGTCGGTGGCGTTAACCGGGTAGAGGGTACCCGTCTTCGGGTCGTAGGCCTTGACACCACCCCTTATGACGAAGTACCAGACGGTCCCGTCCTTGTTGTGGGCCCACGCAACGGCAAGATCCGGCGCAATCTTGGTGGTCTCGTTCTTCCAGTAGGTAACCAGCGAATCGCCGACGTTGTGGTAGATTTCCCACCCGAAGGTCTCGTAATCAAACGCCGGATCAAAGGACCTCGGCCATCCAAAGGTGGCTATGGACATGACACCAGGCTGGTTGTTGTAGCTCCCGATACCGGTGCTGACGGTCGGAGCGTTCTTATCCTCCATAACAAGGTCCCAGCGCGGGGCCAGGACCGGATTGTAGTACCAGTTGTGGACCCAGTTCCACGAAACACGGGCAGCTTTGTTGTCACCCAGGATAATCTCAGGAAGTCCCCTGTTGGCGAGAACCTCAAGGGCGTTGTAAAGGCCAGCCCTAACGTTAGGATCGGTCACTTTCCTCGCAACCTGAATCAGGGCATCCATATCCGGGTCGCGTAGGAACGCCGGATTTATCTCACCGAATCCCTGGGATTCGTTCATAAGCTGTTTGATGGTCTTGGTCTTTGCGGTGTTCTCTTTGTAGGAGACTATTATAACAGGCTTGTTGGGAAGGCTTCCAACCTTGGCACCAGTCCCCTCAGGACCGACCACAACAACGTAGTGCCCCGTCCCGATAACACGGGCCGCCGAAAGGTGAGATTCGATATACTTAACCGCCTCGGACGGCGAGGCCGTGGTTGTGGTGCTGGGGCTTGAAGTTGCACTTGCGGTGCTAGAACTAGAGCTTGTCGTTGAGGGGGTTGTTGTGGTCCCACCCCCCCCGATACAGCCACTGGCAACTACGGCAAGGGCCATAAGGCCCACCAAAAACAGAGCTCCTAAAACACGCTTGTTCATATAACCCCACCCCTAACACGTAATGGGCATTGAAATCTTAGACGTATCAATAATAAGCATTTCGGTTCAATGTGCTATAAACGTTCATCTATGTACAGACAATAGACGTTTAGATCCACGAACCGTGCACGTCCACCGTATCGTACCACCGAAACGCAATGATGCCGGTATACTCCGTCTCTCAGATAACCCAGCCAACAGGCGGAAAGCCCGTTCCAAAAAGGATACACGAAATCCACAGATATTCTCTCCAGCTGGCAGGGACTTAGCTATAATCCAAGAGGGGAGAGGTGTCAGAAGCGTCTGCGAAAAGCTTAAATGAGATAGCCGCTAAATAGAAATGTAAAGGCTTTCCCGGGTGATGAAAAATGGTCAGGTCGTATGTTTTGTTGACAGTTGAGATTGGAAAGGTCGAGAGCGTCATAGAGGCGCTCAAGCAGATCCCAGGCGTTACCAAGGCCGACGCCGTTACGGGCCCGTACGATGCAATCGTACATATAGAGGCCAACGACCTTGGGGAACTCACCAGAAAGATACTCCACGATATACACAACATAGACGGTGTTATTGATACAACGACCGCTATAGTCGTTGAGATGGAAGAAGAGTGAGCTACCTCTTTTTCCTCTTGGATTTGGGTTTCTTAGCCTTGGCTCTGGTATCCCTGATCTCTTTGATCTTCTGGGCAATCATCTTAAGACTCTTGGTTTTTGGGTGCCGGCTCTCCACTCGGAGCATCCCGCGGGTTTGGTACTCCTCTTCAAGACCCGCGAGTCGGGGGTTAAGCTTCGTGGGCTCCGATTCCAGGATCTTCATTCCAAGGCTCTCCGCCGCCTCGACGATCTCGGACAGTCTGGGCCCATTAACTGATATTCCTCTGCTCACGGCCCGCCCATAACGCCTGCTAAGCCTTGAATCGAGCTCATTGGGCCATATCACGAACTTCTTCATCTCCTCCACCTAAAAGATTTAAAAGCCGGCGGTTAAAAACCCTTTTGGTGAGTGCCTTGAACGTATCCTCATTCGGGACCTATCTCCTCGGAAGGGCCAGGAGGGGAGACATGATCATCTTGGAGTACCCTTCAACCTATCCCATGGAGCGTTTCTCATGGGGTGTTCTGATTCCCGCCCTGATGGGCAAGAGAAATGTCGTTGTTGTGGATTTCTTTGGTATCGGGGACGTGATGTTCAGAAACTACGTCCGGGGCATAAGTGGAGGAGAGTACTCCAAGACCCTGGAGATGATAAAGGAGCTCAAAGTAATCAAAGTGGGGCCGGGGGGAGGAAGCTGCGGCGAGGTAATAGATGAGATCGTCCCGACCTATGAGCCCCAGAGCGCACTCAAAAGCTACCACAGTGTCATAAACAGACTCGTGAACTCACCTACCAAACCGGATTACATGGTGACGTTCGGCCTGGCCATGTACCTGCGCTTTGGGGGAGACGGAGCTATCAGATCACTCTTAACAGGACTGAGCACACTACCCGTGGAGGACTGGGCGTGGGTGCACCTTGTAAACCGGAATGCACTGCCGGATGAAACGATGGCAATCATTGAGGAAGTTTCATCCATGATCTTTGAACTGTCGGGGGATGAAGTCACCGTGAAAAAAGGAGGTGAGGTCTTTGCCGCTGATGGGCGAGATGGTTCTACTGATAGACCCGCGGGGAAAACGCTACCTCGTGAGGGTTGAGGAGAGGGAGTTTCACACTGACCTGGGAATTCTAAAGCTTGGGGAACTCACTGCGAAGGACTACGGCGAGAGCATAAAAACGCACAAAGGGAAGGAGTTCAGGATCCTGCGTCCCACCGTGAGGGACTACATCGAGAAGATGAAACGCGGGCCGCAGATAGTTCATCCCAAGGACGCTGGCCTAATCATAGCCTACGCCGGCATCTCTCCCGGCGATACGGTGGTAGAGGCCGGCGTTGGGAGCGGCGCGCTCACGATATTCCTCGCCAACGCCGTTGGACCAAACGGAAGGGTCATCAGCTACGAACTGCGTGAGGACTTTGCCAGAATCGCCCAAAGGAACATCGAGGGGATAGGCTTCGATGACAGAGTAACCATAAAGCTCAAGGACATCTACGAAGGCATAGAGGAAGAGTACGCCGACCACATAGTCCTCGACCTGCCCCAGCCAGAGAATGTCCTTCCCCACGCTGTTGAGGTTCTCAGACCCGGCGGCTACTTCGTGGCCTACACCCCATGCGCCAATCAAGTTCACCGGTTCTTCCAGGCGTTTCAGGAGTACCGGGAGCACTTCTACAAACCGAGGGTCGTCGAGGTCTTAGTAAGAGAGCAAGAAGTAAAGAAGGAATGCATAAGACCCAGAACAACAATGCTGGCCCACACGGGCTACATAACGTTTCTCAGGAAGCTGTAACCTCTTTTTCGTCTCCATCCATGTAAGTCATATAAGCTAGGGCGCCGAACAGAAGCAGACCGCCGACCGCCTGTACAGAGGGATCACCCGGCAGTTTCCTAAGCTCGGGGAAACGCCCGTAGAAGAGTGGCCAGAACAGGGCCACACTGCTCAGCACGATGGAAGCGTAGTAAACCACGGTTCGCATTTTCCTTCACCTCATTAATCCACAGCCAAGCAATTCTTAACATTTTTCATGGTCCGCCGAGTACCAAACCTTTAGTTACCAACATATTTATAAGCACTCAAGGTTGCAAACCTTCAGATGACCAAGTTTGAACCTGCGTACGGAGGTGTTCATTGTGCCATACAAGATAATTGAAAAGAAAGAGCTCTCCATGAGGAACATACTGTACAAGGTCCACGCGCCCCACGTGGCCAAGAAGGTCCAGCCGGGACAGTTTGTCATAGTCAGGGCCTTCAAGAACGGGGAGAGGATTCCCCTAACACCCGTCATGTGGGACAGGGATGAAGGCTGGATCGTGCTCGTGACGTTCATCAGGGGAAGGACCACCATGAGGATGGCCAACGAGCTGAAACCGGGCGATGAGATGCTGAACATCGCCGGCCCGCTCGGAAACCCGGCCGAGATGGAGAAGTTCGGGAAGATACTGGCCATCGGTGCCTACACCGGAATAGTCGAGGTTTACCCGATAGCCAGGGCCTGGCAGGAACTCGGGAACGATGTGACAACGCTCCACGTCACCTTCGAGCCGATGGTCGTCCTCAAGGACGAGCTGGAGAAGGCCGTCGGCAGGCACATCCTTGAGACCGTCCCGATAGACCCGAACCTCGACTTCCCGACCAACATGAAGAACGTCACCAGGAGGCTCGTCGAGAAGGTGCGCGAGATGCTTGAGAAGGAAGAGTACGACACGGTCTTCATGGTCGGCCCCGCCGGGGACCAGAGGGCCGTTTTCAACGTGGTCAAGGAGTTCGGTATTCCCATGAAGTCCGACCTCCACCCGATAATGGTGGACGGAACCGGAATGTGCGGCGCCTGCCGTGTCACCGTCGGCGGCGAGGTTAAGTTCGCCTGCATAGACGGGCCGGAGTTCGACGCGTACCAGGTGAACTGGGACGAACTCATAGCGAGGAGCGGCTACTACACGGATATGGAGCAGAGGGCCATGCAGGGGTACATGAAGGCCCTCCAGGGGGGTGAGCAGTAATGGCGGTTAGAAGGAGGATCATCAGGGAGAGGATTCCGACGCCGGAGAGGCCGGCCCAGGAGAGGGTCAAGAGCTTCGTTGAAGTCAACCTCGGCTACACGTTTGAACTCGCCACAAAAGAGGCCGAACGCTGCCTCCAGTGTCCCTACGACTACGCACCCTGTATAAAGGGTTGCCCCGTCCACATCAACATCCCGGGCTTCATAAGTAAGCTCGTCCAGTACCGCGACGACCCTGACAAGGCCGTTAAAGAAGCCTTAAACGTCATCTGGGCCTGCAACTCTCTGCCAGCAACCACCGGCCGTGTCTGCCCGCAGGAGGACCAGTGTGAGATGAACTGTGTCATGGGTAAGGTCGGTGACAAGATAAACATCGGAAAGCTCGAACGCTTCGTGGCCGACTACGCCCGCGAAAAAGGCATAGACGAGGAGCTCCTCTTTGAGATAATCCCTAAGATCGAGAAGAAAGGCCAGAGTGTGGCCATCATCGGAGCCGGACCGGCAGGACTCACCGCCGCCGGAGAGCTTGCAAAGCTCGGCTACGACGTTACCATCTACGAGGCCCTTCATGAGGCGGGCGGAGTGCTCATGTACGGCATCCCAGAGTTCAGACTGCCCAAGGATATAGTCGAGAAGGAGATCGACAAGCTCCTGAAGCTCGGCGTTAAGATACTCACCGACCACATAGTTGGGAGGACCGTCACCGTCGAGGAGCTCCTGGAAGAGTACGACGCCGTCTTCATAGGCTCCGGCGCAGGAACCCCGAGGCTCATCAACGCGCCCGGCATAAACCTCAACGGAATCTACACGGCAAACGAGTTCCTCACGCGCGTTAACCTCATGAAGGCCTACCTCTTCCCGGAGTACGACACACCCGTCAAGGTCGGCAAGAAGGTCGTCGTCATCGGTGCCGGAAACACCGCCATGGACGCCGCAAGGAGCGCGAGGCGCTTCGGTGCCGAAGTCACCATCGCCTACCGCCGCGGCCCGGAGGACGTATCCGCCAGAGTCGAGGAGGTCCACCACGCCAAGGAAGAGGGAGTAAAGTTCAAGTTCTTCCTCAACCCCGTGGAGTTCATCGGGGATGAAAAGGGTAACCTCAAAGCCATTAAGTTCGAGAAGATGAAGGCCCTCGACGAGCGCGACAAACGGGGAAAAAGAAAGATCATCGGAACAGGGGAATACGTGACAATAGAGGCCGAGACGGTAGTCATAGCCATCGGAAAGCACCCGAACAGACTCATCGTTAACACGCCCGGCTTAAAGGTAGAGCGCGGAAGGATAATCGTTGATGACAACCTCATGACCAGTATCCCGGGAGTCTTCGCCGGCGGAGACGCAATAAGGGGTGAGGCAACCGTTATCCTAGCCATGGGCGACGGGAGGATGGCCGCAAAGGCCATACACGAGTACCTCACAAAGAAGAGGGAAGACAACGTCTGATGCCCTTTGCACTTATTTTATATTAGTTATTTTGAATTCTGTATTTTGAACACAGAGTAAAAGAACAAGAATCAGCGGATTATCTCATAGCTGTAGGTCAACTTGGCCCCGCTCAACTTCACGTGCGCGGAGGCGGAGCAGTACTTGTCCTGGCTGAGCTCTATGGCCCGTCTAACCTTCTCCTCAGAGACATCGCCGTGTACCCTGTAATGGATGTGGATCCTCTTGTAAATCCTGGGATGTTCATCACGCCTCTCGCCGCTTATCTCCACTTCCAGCCCCGATATCTGCTCCCGCATCTTCTGCAGTATCATGACAACGTCGTACGCGGTGCAACCGGCGACGCTCAAAAGCAGGAGCTTCATGGGGCTTATACCCCCCTCCCCAAGGATAACAGAGCATTTGTCCTCCTCAATCCTCCCAACGAACTGCATATCTTTAAACCATTCCACCCTACCCCTGACCTCTCCTGTCATTCTAACCCCCTGACATACTCAAGAAAAGGGTTTAAATGAGTTTTGAAAACTTAACACATGTACCTCAGGCCCTTTGACCCCTGGAAGTCAAGGCTCTGCACATGTCCCTCCAAGTATACCCTCAACGTCTACACCGGCTGCGATCACGCCTGCGTTTATTGCTACATCACCTCATACATTCCCAAGGCATTCCACGTGAGGACCAAGGATGGTCTACTGCCGGCGTTGGAGAGGGAATTGAGGAGGCTGGATAAAAGGTACATCGTGGCGCTGTCCTATTCGTCGGATCCATACCCGACGATAGAGCGGGAGCTGGGCATAACCAGGGAGGTTCTTGAGCTGTTAAAGCGCTACAACGCCCGCTGTCTTCTCCTGACCAAATCCGACATCTTCGAGAGGGACCTCGACCTCCTGGGCGAAATGAAGTGCGCCGTTGGAATAACGGTAACCACCGTAGATGAAAAGAAGTCGAGGCTTCTTGAGCCAAACGCCCCATCACCCATGGAGAGAATCCAAGCACTGAAGAAAGCGAGAGAGGCAGGCATTCCAGTCTACGCACGGATAGATCCGATAATCCCGTTCTACACCTGGGAAGATTTTGGGGTGACCCTCAGCGCCCTGAAGTTCGTCAGCCATATAACGGTATCAACGCTGAAGCTGAGGAGGGACATCAGAAAAAGGATGGAGGCCAAGTTCCCGGAGCTCATGGAGAAGCTAAACCCCCTCTACGAAAAGGGAGACCGGATGGGAGAATACAGGTACCTTCCCAGGGAGCTGCGATTTCAGATTCTGAATGAGGCAGAGAGAATGATAAAGAACGCCGGGATTACGTTTGGCTCATGTCGGGAGGGGTATCATTCGTATCCGAGCTGTGACGGTTCCCATTTAGTTCCTCCCTGACCTCCGCCTCGATCTCTCTCCGGCTGAGCTCCAGTTTCTCGGAGCGATAATCCCGGGCTGCCCGGACGAACGCCTCAAAAAGAACATCCATCTCGGGGAGGTACTCGGCCTGCCACTGAAGTCCGATCACGAAGTTTCCCTCCCCCTCAATGGCCTCGGTGAGGCCGTCATCTGCGTACGCGACCGGCTTCAGCCCATCCCCAACACGCTTCACGGCCTGATGGTGGAAGCTGTTGACGCGCATGAACACCTCGTTGGTACCCCCTATATCCAGAACCTCCTTGAGGAGCTCGTAGAGCATTGAGCTGGTCTTTATTCTAAGTCCATGAACGCGCTGGCGTGGATCCATGCTATCAGGATCCCAGTCGTGCTTTATAGCCTTCGGAATCTCCCTGACGTCCTGATAGAGGGTTCCGCCGAGTGCGACGTTTATCACCTGCATCCCCCTGCCGATCCCGAGAAGGGGAATCCCCTCCTCCACGGCCAGCCTAACGAGTCGAATCTCAAACTCATCCCTGGCGACGTCAACGTATTTTATCGACTCAGAGGGGTCCTCCCCGTAGGCCCTGGGGTGCACATCCGGCCCCTCTATGAGAAGAATGCCGTCCACGTGTTTCAGAACGTCCTCGGGACTGCCATTAACACCGAAGACGGAGGGCAAACCGCCCGCAGAGATGACGTTGCGGAGATGGGTACTATCAAGAAAGAGTCTCCCGGTGGAGTAGTCCATTCTGCCAACGATCCCAATTAAAGGCCGCACCTTGACCACCCATCAAAAGTCGGATGGAAGCATAAAAAGCTTTCCAAGCAACGTACGTTGAAAGGATAACAAAAGGGAAAGGGGCCTTCAGGTCCTTAGGGCCTTTATCTCCGCCTCAAGAACTTCCGCAAGCCGCTTAATCCCCTCGCGTATCTTCTCCTCCGGCACGTAGGTGAAGTTGAGCCTCATCGCGTTCTTGACATCGCGGTGGACGAAGAACGCTTCACCAGGCACGTAAGCAACGCCCTTTGAGACGGCCTTCTCCATGAGGAGTTTCGTGTCTATCCCCTCCGGGAGGGTTGCCCAGACGAACATTCCACCCTCTGGCTTCGTCCATCTGACCCCCTCAGGCATGTACTCCTCAAGAGCCTCAAGCATGGCGTCCCTTCTCGGTTTGTAGAAGTTCACTATCTCCGGGATGTGCCTGTCGAGGTGCCCTTCCTCAACGTACTTCCAGGCGATAGCCTGCCCGAGTGTGTTGGTGCACAGGTCAATGCTCTGCTTGGCTATCTCCATCTTCCGTATAAGATGTGGATGAGCCGCAATCCATCCTATCCTCATCCCAGGGGCCAGTATCTTGGAGAAGGTCCCGAGGTAGATCACCCTGCCCTCCTCATCGAAGTGCTTGATCGGCGGAACCGGTTCACCAGAGTACCTGAGCTCACTGTAGGGACCATCCTCAACCAAGATGAAGTCGTACTCACTGGCGAGCTCTATCAGCTTCTTCCTTCTCTTGAGAGCCATCGTGACACCCGCAGGGTTCTGGAAGGTGGAAACGGTATAGACGAGCTTTACCCTCTTCCCCTTCCGTTCGAGCTCCTCCAGCTTCTCCTCAAGGGCGTCAACGCGCATGCCTTCATCATCCATGGGAACGCCCATCATCTCGGGGTCGTAGTAGTTGAAGGCCTGTATAGCGGCCAGGTAAGTCGGGGCCTCGACGAGTATTACGTCACCTGGGTTTATGAACGTCCTGCCGATAAGGTCCAGGGCCTGCTGAGAACCGGCGACGATCATTATCTCGACCTTGCTCATTGGAATCCCGTAGCGTTTCTCCATCCACCGAGCAAGGGCGAGGCGAAGGGGTGTAAAACCCTTGGTGGTGCCGTACTGGAGGGCCTTGTCGGCGTGGTTCTCCAGAACGTCAACGGCGATCCCCTTGATGACGTCCACTGGAAAGGTCTCAGGGGCGGGGAGGCCCCCTGCGAGGCTTATAACGTCGGAGGATTCGACGAGCTTCAAAAGTTCCCTAACCTCAGACGCCTTCATGCCCAGTGCCTTTTCTGAGAAGAACGACTCAAAGTTCAATGATCCCGAACCCAGCTTTTTCATCAGCTTTTCCTCCACTTCTATCCCCCCATTAAAATGAACACTTCTGAACACGTCCTCAATTCTATACATCATTAGGATGGCGGCGATTGGTTATAAATCTTTCTGCAATAAGCGTTAGCCGCCTTTACTTTTGTAAAGAAAGCCGTGTGAAGCTCAAATGAACATCAAGGCTCTTTATAATGCACCAGTGACCATAAAAACATCTATAAACCCTCCCGCCATAACGGGTTATTACGTGGAGGTGTTAGTGATGACTGTAGTGAGAGAGGTCCTCGAGATAGCGGAGGAGATCCGGAACATGAAGATAAGGGGAGCGGGGAAGATAGCGCGCTCCGCCGCCTATGCCCTCCAGATCCAGGCGGAGAAGAGCAGTGCCACGAACACGGACGAATTCTGGAAGGATATGAAGGCGGCGGCCAAGGTGCTGTACGAGACAAGGCCCACCGCGGTCTCCCTCCCGAACGCCCTTCGATACGTCATGCACAGGGGCAAGGTTGCCTACGCGAGCAGCGCCTCCCTGGACCAGTTGAGGTTCGTGGTTGTAAACGCCGCCAAGGAATTCATCCACAACTCAGAAAAGTCTCTTGAAAGGATCGGCGACTATGGAGCAAAGCGCGTCGAAAACGGAGACGTTATAATGACTCACTGCCACAGCAAAGCGGCTATAAGCGTTATGAAGCGAGCCTGGGACATGGGAAAGGGGATAAAGGTCATAGTAACAGAGACAAGACCCCGGTGGCAGGGGAAGATCACGGCGAAGGAGCTGGCCGATTACGGCATACCCGTCATATACGTTGTGGACTCGGCGGCGAGACACTACATGAAGATGACCGACAAGGTCGTCATGGGCGCGGACAGCATAACGGTTAACGGCGCAGTGATAAACAAGATTGGAACCGCTTTGATAGCCCTCACCGCCAAGGAGCACAGGATATGGACCATGATAGCGGCCGAAACCTACAAGTTCCACCCCGAGACGATGCTCGGTCAGCTCGTTGAGATAGAGATGCGCGACCCGACCGAGGTCATTCCCAAGGAGGAGCTCGAGACCTGGCCGAAGAACATCGAGGTCTGGAATCCAGCGTTCGACGTCACTCCCCCCGAATACGTTGACGTTATTATAACCGAGCGCGGGATAATACCCCCATCGGCGGCAATAGACATTCTGAAAGAGGAATTTGGTTGGGCGCTTAAGTACAGGGAGCCCTGGGAGGACTGAACCCCTTCTCCCACCCCTTTTTCTAAAGGTAGGCCTTAAAAAGGGGTATGTCTTTTATACCAGCAGAGCAAAAAACCAAAGGGTGGTAACTATGAAAGCGTACATCGCTGAAAACGTCGGGGGCATTTACGCCTTTGACGAGGACGGTAACCTCATCAAGCACCTGGAGTTCTCAGGGGTTCCCGAGGCGAGCCTTGAAGGGCTCCTCAAAGGAGAGCCCGTGGAAGAGCTACTCTCATTCTTGGATGAGCTGAGCGCAAATGGATACGATGAGTTCGTTGTTGAGAGCCCCGAATTGGGGCGGAAGCTGAAGGAGCTGGGGTACAATGCGGTCGGTGAGTTTCCGAACCCCGCGGGGGAGAACCTCAGAAGGTCTCCAGCCGAGTTCCTTGGAGAAGACTGGTTCGAGAGATACTTCAAAGCCGGTGTGGCGCTCACCAGGATGCGCATTCAGGAACAGAGTGGCGCGAGGGACAAGATGGTCATCCAAGCCATAGAAGCACTTGATGATATAGATAAGGTGAACAACCTACTGATATCACGCCTCAGGGAGTGGTATGGCCTCCATTTCCCCGAACTCGACGAGATTCTCCCGAAGCACGAGCAGTACGTGACGTTTGTCAAGAGCATGGGCGACCGAAACAACGCAACAAAGGAAAGGCTCATGGGGCTGGGCTTCAATGAAGCGAAGGCTGAAAAGATCGCTAACGCGGCCAGAAACTCAATGGGTGCTTCGCTGGGTAAATTCGATATGGCCATAATCCAGAGGCTGGCCAGCGAGGTAGACGACCTCTACAGTCTCAGGAGGGGGATAGAAGACTACCTCGAGACCGCTATGGATGACGTAGCCCCCAACATGAAGGGACTCGTGGGGGCGAAGCTGGCTGCAAGGCTGATAAGCCTCGCGGGAGGGCTGAAGGAGCTGGCGATGATGCCTGCATCAACCATACAGGTTCTTGGAGCCGAGAAAGCCCTGTTCAGACACCTCAGAAGTGGTGCAAAGCCGCCCAAACATGGGATCATCTTCCAGTATCCAGCCATAAACCGCTCACCGTGGTGGCAGCGGGGCAAAATCGCTAGGGCTCTGGCTGGGAAGCTCGCAATAGCGGCACGCGTAGACTACTTCTCCGGTGAGTACATCGCGGAGGAATTGAAGAAGGAAGTAGAAACCAGAATTGAAGAAATAAAGGGCAAATACCCCAACCCACCAAAGAAAAAGACAAAGCCCACAAAGGGCACGAAGAAGGAGAAGAGAAGGTTCTTTAAGAGCGAGAAAAAGGGCAAAGGGCCTAAAGGTAGGAAAGAAAAGGGCAGGAGTAAGAAGGGCGAGAAGAATGGGAAAAAGAAAAATGAGAAAGGCAGGAAGAGGTGAGGTAAATGAGGATCAAAGCCCACAAGTTTCCCGGCGTTTACATATTCGTGGACGAGGACGGGAGTGAGAGAATAGCCACCAAGAACCTCGTGCCCGGTCAGAAAGTCTACGGCGAGAGGTTAATACGGTCGGAGGGGGAGGAATACCGTATCTGGAACCCGAACAGGTCCAAACTCGGTGCGGCGATACTCAAAGGACTCAAGAACTTTCCAATAAAGCCCGGCTCATCAGTCTTATACCTCGGAATCGCCAGCGGAACAACTGCTTCCCATGTTAGCGACATCGTCGGCTGGGAAGGCAGAATCTTCGGAATAGAATTTTCGCCGAGGGTTTTAAGGGAGCTCGTGCCGCTGGTTGAGGAAAGGAGGAACATAATCCCGATTCTCGGCGATGCAACAAAACCGGAGGAGTACAGGGCGCTGGTCACAAAGGTCGATGTCATATTCGAAGATGTAGCACAGCCCACTCAGGCGAAAATCCTTATAGACAATGCGAGGGCATACCTCAGGAGCGGCGGTTATGGAATGATTTCCGTGAAGAGCAGGAGCATTGACGTGACGAAGGAGCCAGAGCAGGTCTTCAGGGAGGTTGAGAAAGAACTCGGCGAGTATTTCGAAGTCCTCGAACGGCTTTCCCTTGAGCCCTACGAGAAGGATCATGCGCTGTTCGTGGTCAGGAAGCCCTGATCATTAGTTTTTTTAATTAAGGGTTTTTAATTAAGCGCCGGAGGTGTTCCCGGTGATTCCGCTGCTGGTGGTGCTGACGCCTTTTCTTCTTATCATCTTATTCGTGGCTGTGAAGATGAAGCACTACCTCGACGAATATATTCCCCGGAGGGTCATTGTGAGGCATGAAGGAGATGGGACTGTTCTTTTTGTTGAGACAAAGAAGAAAAACATCAGGATCACTGTTAAGGACTTCAGAAGGGCACAGCCCAATGAGGTGCTTGAGGTCAGGGTCAACGGGCTTGCCTTTGGCCGGTACAGGCTGGGAGAATACAGGGGTGCATACGGGTATGTGGAATCCTACGCCATCTCGAATTCCGGCCTGCTCATAGAGGATGCGGATGGAAAAAGGTACTATCTAGCTTTTGACAATATTCATGAAGCTGTGGACGCCATGATGGACGATAACAAAAAGGAGAAGGTTATAGAGGTACGGCGCTTCCATCACTCCAAATAAAAATCAGTCCCTGCCCTTCGGCAGGTGGGGGATTATCCAGCTTATAAAACTGTCCATGCTCCTCGTCTGTATGTAGAGAGTTCCCGTGCCGTGGAATTCCGCCACCAATCCTTCCCCGCTGAAGAGCGTGCTCTTAAGTCCTCCAACACGCCTTACCTTGAAGTCCAGTCCCTCAGTGAAGGCCACCATGTGTCCGGTATCTATAACAAAATGCTCGTTGTGGAGTTCCTTCCTGTATATCGCCCCGAAGCTTGAGAGAAATACCATACCCTTCCCACTCATCTTGAGGAGGAAAAGGCCTTCCCTTCCGAAGAAAGTCTTTGCCCCTCCCCACTTGGTATCTATGCGTATCCCCTCACTGCTGGCCAGAAAAGCCCCGCTCTGGGCATAGAGGGTTCCGTCGATTTCTAGCCCCTCTATATCTCCGGGATAGGACGGTGCGAGCCCCAGAGTCCCAGGCCCGCGGAACGTGTTGATGAAAAAGCTCTCTCCCCCGAGCATTGAACGCTTTAAAGCGCCAAAAACGCCTCCCTTGGCTTTTGTCTCCATCTTTATGGTGGGGCTCATGTGCACCATGGCTCCGGCCTCCGCCTGAATGGCCTCCCCCTGGGAGAGCTCCACCTCAAGCAGAGAAAAGCTCGGCCTGTGGTTTATCGTGTATCTCAAAAACATCACCTCACAGAG